>CAJXSB010000013.1 GCA_913060435.1 uncultured Desulfococcus sp. | reverse complement strand
CAGGCACCGACGGCCCCGAGGGCCGGATGGTAGCAGAAGCGCGGGATCATGATGTCCAGCTGCGCGGCCGCCTCGATGATCTTGGTCCCCGGAGAGACGACCACTTCCCTGTTGTCGATAATCAGTTTCGGCATGAGTTCTCAGCTGCCTTTAAAGGGACATTTCTTCTGATTGATGTGGGCCGTCATTTCATCCTCGAAATAGGTCAGGAGCCCCTCCACCGGGGCCACGGCCCCCGGCGCGAAGGCGCAGTAGGCGTGCCACAAATATTTGCAGATCTTTCTCAGGGCGGGGATGTCGCTCGCCTCCCCTTCCCCGGTTTCGATGCGCCACAGGATATCCCGGATGTAGGGAATTCCTTCGCGGCAGGGGGTGCACCAGCCGCAGGACTCCCGGGCGAAGAATTCGATGAGATTGAGGGTGGCGGCCACCATGCAGGTATGCTGGTCAAAGACCATGATGGCGCCGGTACCCAGGCGGTTTCCCACCTTCTTCAGGGCCTCGAAGTCCATCTCGATGTGGTAGTGCTCCTGGGTCAGGTAGCTCGTGGAGGCGCCGCCCGGCAGGCATGCCTTGAACGCCGCCCCGTTTTTCATGCCGCCGGCGTATTCTTCGATGATCTCGCTGAGGCGGACCCCCATGGGAAGCTCATAGCAGCCCGGCCGGTTGACCTTCCCGCTGATTCCGAAGACCTTTGTGCCGGCGCCGCTTTCCGTGAGGGCCAGGTCTTTGAACCACTGCGCCCCGTTTTTCAGGATATGGGGAATACAGCAGAGCGTCTCGACGTTCTGGAGCACCGTGGGCTTCTGCCAGAGCCCCTTTTCCGTTGGATACGGCGGCGGCTGCTTGGGGTTGGGCCGCCGGCCCTCGAGGGCATTCAACTGGGCGGTGACCTCGCCGCAGATGTACCGTCCCCCGCTGCGATGCACCACGAGCTCGAAAGAGAAGCCGCTGCCCAGGATGTTTTTCCCCAGAAAGCCGGCCTCGCGTGCAATGCCGATCTCCCTCTCGAGAATCCGTGCCGCACCTTCGTACTCGGGCCGGATGAAGATGATCCCGTGTTCGGCCGATACGGCATAGGACGCAAGGGCCATGCCTTCGATGAGCTGGTGGGGATCGGCGTGGATAAGGACCCGGTCCTTGAAGGTCCCCGGCTCCATTTCGTCTGCGTTGCAGACCAGATACCTCGGGAACGGCGCGTCCTCGGCCACGGTCATCATTTTGACGCCGGCAGGGAATGCAGCACCGCCGCGACCCAGAAGGATGGCATCCAGAAGCACCTGGCGCACTTCGGTCGGCGCCTGCGCTTCGAGCACCCGGGACAGCCCTTCATAGCCGCCGCTCCTCTGGTACTCCGCCAAGGTGGCAATGCGGTCGGGCTTTCGATTTTGGAGAAGAACCTGGGGATACATGGCGTCTATACTTACCTCTTCAGGACTTGCTTCTTCGGGTTTGCCGCCTCGGCGGCGGCTTCGTTCGCGTCGTCCGAATTTCGGAGCCCGTCGATAATCCTGTCGAGCTCTCCGATGGTCAGGGGTCCGTAGGCCTTCTTGTTGATCAGGATTGCCGGTGCCCGGTCGCAGTAGCCGATGCAGCAGACCGGGAGCAGCGTAAAAAGCCCGTCCGGCGTCGTCTCTCCCATGCGGATGCCGAGGGCTTTCATCAGGTGCTCACCGATGGTTTCCGCTCCCTCCATCCAGCAGACGACGCTGTCGCAGATGTGAATGACGTAGCGGCCCACAGGCTCGCGATAGATGAAGGTATAAAAGGTGGCCAGCTCCTCGATCTCGACGGGGGACATACCCAGCAGCCCCGCCGCCTCCGCCACCCCTGCATCGCTCAGGTATCCATCGCGGGCCTGAATGGCGGCCATGACATCCACCGCCAGCTCCCGGGGATGTTCTGCGGCCTGGATCTCCTTCTCCAGGGATTCTGTCTGCGATTCGGTCTGCATCCGCTTATCCTAAGCACTTCAAATGGTTAAGATGTTCGACATGCCCCAGATCATCGACGGAAACACCTTTTCGCCCTGGGGCGGGGCATCTATCGATCGATATCGGGCAGAATATAGTCCACCGAGCCGATGATGGCGATGAGATCCGATATGGACCAGCCCTCGGCCATCATGGGCAGCACCTGCACATTGGGAAAGCCGGGGCTCCGGATCCGCATCCGGTAGGCATAGCCCAGGCCGTCGCTCACCGTGTAGTAGCCCTGCTCGCCCCGGGGAATTTCGCAGGAGACGTAGGCCTCTCCACGGGGGATTTTGGGGCCGCGGGTGACATTGACGAAATGGTGAATCAGGCTTTCGATGTCCTTCAGCATATCGGCCCGCTTCGGGACCACATACCGGTAGTCGTCGGTGATGCAGCGGCCTTCGGGCATGTTGGCCGTAGCCTGTCGGATAATGTCGATGCTCTGTCGCATCTCCGCCACGCGCACCATATAGCGGTCGAAGCAGTCTCCGCCCGTAGCCGTGGGGATGTCGAAATCATAGTTTTCATAGCCCGAATAGGGAAACTTCTTGCGGAGGTCCCATTCCAGCCCGCAGGCGCGGAGGTTCGGGCCGCTGACACCCCATTCCTTGGCATCGGCCAGGGATATTCGCCCGACGCCGACGGCCCTGGCCCGGATGATCGGGTTCTTGGTGATCAGGGCTTCGTACTCATCGATCTTCTTAGGGAAGATCCGTACGAATTCGTCGACCTTCTCCTTCCAGCCCGCAGGCAGATCCGCGGCCACGCCGCCGATGCGGAACCACGACGGATGAAGCCGTCCGCCGGTGATCAGCTCGACGATGTCGAGGATCATCTCCCGTTCGCGGAAGCAGTAGAAGGTCGGCGTCATGGCACCGAGATCATGGGCAAAGGTCCCCACAAAGACGAGGTGGTTGCTAAGGCGGAAGAGTTCGCTCAGGAGAACGCGGATGCACTGGGCCCGCTCCGGCACGCGGATGCCCGCAAGCTGTTCCACCGACATGACATAGGGCAGATTGTTGGCGGCCCCGGCCAGGTAGTCGACCCGGTCGGTATAGGGGATGAACTGGTGCCAGGTCTGCCGTTCGCCGATTTTTTCCGCACCGCGGTGGTGATAGCCGATCTCCATCTTGAGCTGGGTGATGATCTCGCCGTCGAGGGAGGCGATGTATCGAAGAAGACCGTGGGTGCTGACGTGGTGGGGACCCACATTGAGCACCAGCTCCTCCTCCCCGGGGTGCTGGATGTAGAACCCGGCGTCCAGGGGCTGCTTTGCCGCGGCATCCTTCCGGGTGTAGGGCGCCATGTCGGTGGCCCTGCCGGGGTGGGATTTCCGGAGCGGGTGCCCCTCCCAGTCCGAAGGCATGAGAATGCGGGATAGATTGGGATGCCCCTCGAATCGCACACCGAACATGTCATAGGCTTCCCGCTCGTACCAGTTGGCGGACGGCCAGATGTCGGTGACGCTTTCGGTGAAGGGAATATCGCCATAGAGCGGAACCTTGAGGCGCACGCGTGTGGCGGGGTCGAAGGACAGCAGGTGGTAGACCAGGGAAAAATCAGGGTAGGCCGGCCGTTCGCGGCGTGCGGATTCGTCGATGACCGTGAGGTCCTCCAGCCGCTCAAACCGCACCGGGGATTCGCTTTTCAGATAACGAAGCAGCGGCTTGACCTGATCCTTGTCGACATCCAGGGTCAGCATGTCCGACGTTGCCGGCCGCGCTTTGACGGCGCTCCCGAAACGTTCGGAAAGGCTTTCGGCAAGGGATTTTTCGCGCTCCCCCAGCGTGATCCGATGGGGTTCAGGCGTCCACATGAGATCCGAACGGCTGTCCGGAAAGCCGGCCGGCGTCGCCGAGGTGCCTCGGATGGCCGTCCCCGCCATTCCCGGGCCCCTGGGGTCGCGGGATTTTGTCTGGCCGTCCACCAGGACCGGGGTTTCCGTCCCCTGACTCCCGCCGCCCAGGTGAAAAATCCTCCGTGTCGGCGCTTCCTGACCGTCGATCTTCTTCTGAAGCATCGTGAGCCCCTGGAGAACGGCCTCCGGCCGCGGGGGGCACCCGGGTATGTAGACATCGACGGGCAGAATCTGGTTGACCCCCTGGACCACCGAATAGACATCGTACATGCCGCCGGTGTTCGAGCAGGATCCCATGGAGATGACCCATTTGGGTTCGGGCATCTGCTCATAAAGCCGGAGCACCACGGGTGCAATCTTCTTGAAGACGGTTCCCGAGACGATCAGCAGGTCGGCCTGGCGGGGAGAGGGGCGAAACACCTCGGCGCCGAAACGGGCGATATCATACCGGGCCGTTATCACGGTTGCCTCTTCAACGAAACAGCAGGAGAGGCCAAAAAACATGGGCCAGAGGCTTCTCGAACGGGCCCAGTTGATGACAGCGTCCGCCGGGTGGAACAAGGGTTCCAGGGCAGCTAATCTTTTTTCGGACCCCACTCAAGCCCTCCCTTTTGCCAGATGTAGACCAGACCCAGGAGCAGGACGGCAATGAAGAATGACATCTGCATCCATCCGGCCCATCCGATGCGCTCGCAGGCCACAGCCCAGGAGAAGATGTATGCACCTTCCACGTCGAAGATGAGGAAGAAGATAGCCACCAGAAAGAACGGCACCGGGTATCGAAGTCGTGCACTTCCCGTGGGAATGATGCCGCTTTCGTAGGGGCGCAGCTTATCCGGATTGGGGGATTTTTCCCCGAGCCAGGCGGAGATGAACAGCAGAAACCCCACCAGCACCAGCACCACGGCGGCAAACAAAACGAGGCTGAAAATACCCGGTTCCCAAGGCGTCAGAAGTTCGGAACGTAGAATCGGCTCCATTCATCCTCCGGCGGCCGGCAGGCGGAATCTTCCGGAATCGGCCTGCCTCCCTTGAACGAGAGATTAAGGTGATCGAGATGCGCGACGCATTTGGGGCTCGGCAAGAGGAGGATCCGACCATCCTGCCCGTCTGATTTCCTGCCGCGCCCCTCAGGCGATGGTGGCAATTTCCCGCTTTCGGGACTTTCACCATAATGAGGCTCAAGATATAAACGCTGCATGGAACGATGTCAACCACTTCTTTTGGGTTGTCCGGCAGCGGTTTTCGTCGTCCTTCCAAGCAGGGCGCAGGTTTCGTTTCCGTGCGCGTCCGCGGCCCTCCCGGCAGGATGCGCCATGGACCCAATCGCCGCTGCCCCGGCTTTACATTCTCGGGAGGCGAGTTATGTTTCCGGGATAGTGCAAATGCGGAATCCAGCCCGACAACTTGTGTGACAAAACCGCCAACGCAGATGGGAGGGTACGCCATGATCCGAAAGTTCAAGTCACCGAGCATTATCAGCGCCTCCGGCGCCCCATCGAAGGTCATTGAGGAATTCATCGGGCGCGTCAACTCCGCAACGGAAGACGTCAGCATCGCACGAATGTCCGCTGCCCCGGGGTGGGAGGAACCTGGACAGCGGCCGGAGTTTACCGAATACACCGTCGTCCTCAGCGGCATGGTCCGGGTGGCGTCGGCGGACGGGGTGACGGACGCGGCGGCCGGCGAGGTGGTCATCGCCCCGGCAGGAGAATGGGTGAAATACAGCACGCCCGGGGCAGAAGGCGCAGAGTATATTTCCGTATGCCTGCCGGCCTTCTCTCCCGATACGGTGCACCGGGATGAATAGACCCTAAAACTGCGAAGAGGGCGCCGGAAAAAGGGTTGGCAAGACGGGCCGTTTGCATGTATGAAGCCCCACAATTCGAATGCGGAGGAAGGCGCGAGGAAAGGGCCGCTCTGGATCGTGCCGGTGCTGCGCCAATGACAACAACGGAATAGCGAATGGAGATATGAGATGACCATGAATCAGCAGAACCACAGCATTGACTTTACCATCGATACCAGCAACCTTTACCGCGAAGAGGCGATTACCGACGTCAAGGTGGCGTCCATCCGCCGGCTGGTCCCCATCCATATGGACGGTTCGGAAGACACGAGCCGTACGCCGATCTTTATCGGCCAGACGGAGTTGATGTCCCCCGAAGGTCCTGTACCGCTTCAGGCCAGGCTCGACGCCGCCGATTTCAGCGAGGCCGTGGAGGCCTTCCCGCAGGCCATGAACCAGGCCCTGGCCGAGATGGTCGAAAAGATCCGGGAGATGCAGCGCCAGCAGAGCGAAGAGAAAACAGACAGCCGGATCATTGTGCCGGGATTTTCGGGTGGCATATGAGCGTGGGCCCGGCCCTCCCCCGGCGATCGGAGATATCGACCGGACAGACGGTCTGGATCGTTCTGAAGCAGGATCAGCGTTCGGGAAGATTGACCCGGGGCATCGTCAAAAACATCCTGACCCGATCGGCGACCCATCCCCACGGCATCAAAGTCCGCCTGGAGACCGGTGACGTCGGCCGGGTCAAGTCCGTGGCCCGTTAGGTCCATTGCCACTGGTGTCTCTTGGCGTAAACGGTGGGCCGCATGGATCCGTTTCCGCAGCCTCAAGAGTCCACGCCGCCCGGATCGCGGCCCCGGCGCCGGGCGTGGACGAGACCTCGAAAATACCGCCGACATGCTCGGTTCTCTCTTTCATGCTCTCCAGCCCGAGTCCATCGAGATCGACATCCCGCTGTTTCCTGTGGTTCACGTCGAAGCCCACCCCGTTGTCACGGACCAGAAGCTCGATCTGGCGGCCCCTTTGGGACAGCTTGAGAAGGATGTGATCCGCCTGTCCGTGCTTGGCGGCATTGGCCAGGGATTCCTGGACGATGCGGTATATCAGGAGTTTCAGGTATCCGGGTACCGCAGCCTCATCCAGATCGACGAACTGCTCGAGGGTGATCCTGGTGTATAGCTTCTGAAACTGGCGGCCGTAGGAACGGAGGGCCGCGCGGATGCCGAGGTCTTCCAGAACGGACGGGTGAAGGTTCTTGGATATCCTCCGGACTTCGTCGGCAACGGTGTTGAGCATCGGCAGGATATCTTCGAGACATGTCTTCTTGCTGCAGGCATGCCCCCCCATCTCGGTGATCTTGCGCTCCATGGCGAATTGGATGGCGGTCAGGGCGGATCCGATGCTGTCATGGAGCTCTTTGGAGATCCGCTTTCGCTCCGATTCGCCGGCCTCCATCAGCTTGACGGAAAGGGTGCGCAGCTTCCGCTCGGACAGCCGCAGCTCCTCCTCCATTGCCTTGCGGGGGGTGATGTCAAAGACCGAGCCCAGGATCCCGTAACTCTTTCCATGATGATCCTTCATTTTGATCCGCGAGGTGAGCCCCCATAGGATCTTGCCGTCTTTTCTGCGGTACTTCCGGACTACATTTTCCGCGATATCAGCGTGTTCGATGAAGTTTTTCAGCTCCGCCATCCGTTCGAGCATGGCGTCCGCGGGCCAGAAGGGATAGGGAGGGTAGATTTCGAGCAGCTCCGCCCGGGAAAATCCGAGCATATCGCAGAGGTGGTTGTTGGCATGAATCAGGCGGCCATTGGTGTCGAACACACAGATCCCCACGGGGATGGTCTCTTCGATGATGGTGCGAAAATTGAGCTCTGAATCGAGTCGCTCCTCGGTCTGCTTTCGCCACTCGATCTCATGTTCGAGCTGCATGTTCAGTGCATTGAGCTCCCGGGTGCGGTCGTCGATGCGGTCTTCCATCTCCTCTTCGAACCGCTTCCGGTTGGATATATCGATGATGGCGGTCTGGCAGAAGCACCGGCGCTCCCCCTCCTGCTGAACGCTCACAATCTGCCCGTAGAAGACGGCGCCGTTGTTCCGCCGCATTTCAATTTCGCACAGCAAAGGCTTCCGTGAACCGAAAACCGCATCGAGGTGCGAATCGAACCGCGCCCGGTCCCCCGGACGGATGAAACGGTGAAAGCGGGTATCGGAAAGAGATGCAAGATCCGTTTTAAGCATCGCTTGGGCGGCCTGGTTGGCGGCGATGAGCGCCCCTTTCCTGGCGATGGTCACCATGGCGACGGGTGATCCGTCAAACAGGGCCTGGTAGTGGTCCCTGGCGCTTTCCAGCGCCTTCTGATGCTCCAGGAGGTCTTCGCTGTAAAGCTCCAGCTCGACCTGGCGGCGCATCAGCTCATGGAGGCGGTCCCCGGTCCGGGACGGGATATCACCCGGGGCGTCCGGCGGCTCTTTTTCCAGCAGTTCCTCTGCGCGCTTTCGCAGGAGATCCTCTCGGCTTTTTTCCATCATGATTGCATGCTCTCATCAGGGGGGTTCCCTGCCGTTGAACATCAGGATGCATATGGGAGGAGACACGGAAGAATTCTCGCTTTGATGAACAATCTAAACGAGATCGGAGAAATGATCAATCTAAAAATGAGCCGATGAGCCGGCACAGCTGATGCAGGTGGATTCTCCCCTTGACCAGAAAAAGGTCGGCGCCGATGGCGCTGGCGGCATCGCGGTATTCCGGCATATTATAATGGGTGTGGATAATGACGGGAAGCCTGGGGTATCGCGACTTGATCTTTTCTGTCAGGACGAGGCCGCTGTCGCCGGGAAGGCGGATGTCGGTGATGACGATATCTGGAGCTGGCGCAACGAGATTCTTTACGGCCTCCTCGCAACTTGCGGCTTCGACGATGGAAATACCCGAAAAATTTTCCGCGAGCACCTCGCAGATGGATTTCCGGAGCTGGTCGTTGTCTTCAACGACCAGGATGGATGAAGCCTCATGCCTGTTCGCGCCTGGATCAACCATAACGGCAACACCATTCATTCATGATAATGGGACAACCATTTTACTTCCGTCACCAGATTTGATACAGAACGGAAGGTTGTTTTTCGCATCGAATTCCATCACCGTGGGTATGATATGGATAAAAAGCGCATCATCATCGCGGAGGACAACACGCTCCTCCGCGAAGGAATCCGGCTGATGATCCAGTCGGATGAAACCCTCGAGATCGCCGCAGAGGCTGAAGATGGTCTTTCCGCCATTCGCTGTGTGTCCAACCATAACCATGATCTCGTTCTGCTCGACCTGTCCATGCCGAGGATGAACGGCATTGCTGCACTGAAGGAGATCAAGCGAATTTCACCCGAGACCAAGATACTGGCGCTGACCATCCACGATTCCGAGGAGTATGTTCTCGAGGTGTTCCGATCCGGCGCGGAGGGATACTGCCTCAAGGACGCTACTCAGGAAGAGCTGCTGCGGGCGATCCATCTGGTCCTTTCGGGAAAAATATTCATCAGCCCGGGCATCGCCGCCCAAGTCCTTGAGGGTTATATCGAAAACCGAAAAACCCTCAAAATGGAAAGCTCATTCGACACCCTCACCCAACGCGAAAAAGAGGTGCTCAAGCTCGTCGGGGAAGGATACAGCAGCAAGCAGATCGCCGAATTTCTTTTCATCAGCCCCAAAACAGTGGAAAAGCACCGCTCAAACATCATGCAGAAGCTCAAGATCCATAATGCCTCTTCCCTGACCGCCTATGCCATTGAGAAGGGTCTGGTGGAAAGATCCTAACCCACCCCTACTGGGGCAACGCGATCAGCAGTTCGAAAAGCGTTTCATGGATCTTTTCCCAGCCATCGCTGTCGGCCACCGGCATGGGCCCGGTGCCGTCGATCGCGATCACCCTGCAGTACGCATAGAGTTCCGGTTGCCGCCGGATCAGTTCTCTCCAGAGCATTTCGGCGCTCTCCGGATCCTCGCCTCCGTAGAATGCATCGGTGACCGCACCGATGGCGTCTATCACAAACACCTCCCCATCGTCGGTGAAGCGAACGGGAGTGTCGTCGATGTAAACGATGATATCATTCATGGCGACCTCCATCTGCGGCTTGGTTGTGTGGCGCTCCAGGAAGCCGGCGGCGGGCGCCTCCGCGATGTCGGCCCGTCACCCTCTTTTTACCTGGATCATCCCATGGATGCTGCTCCTGGTGCCACACTACCGCCGCGGCCCCACCATTGAAATACGTAAATTTCTGTATCCGGAGGCCGACGCCTGCGTAGATCCATTGCTTGCCCTCCCGCAATCACCGTCTTCTATGCTCATTTCACGACCAGCACCGGTCCTTCGATGGCTTTGACGATCTCGATCAGCTCGTCTTCCTTGGTTTTCCAGCGCTCTCCCGGCAGCAGCAGCGGCCCCGTGCTCTCCAGGTTGACATAGTGTGCAATGACCGATGGGTTGGAGCTGATCAGGAGGCGAAATCGCGGTTTCCGCCCCGTCTTCCCCAGGGTTTCCGTGACCTCTTCGCGGTACTGCTGTGCCTGGGCCTTGGTATCGGCCAGCAGATAGACCCGCAGGTCCCGCACCCCTTTTGCCATGAACGCTCCGGCCGCGTTCAGGGCCTTTCGTGCCGAATCGGTGCCGTCGTAGACAACCATGGGATGATCGGGCCTGGCGACGGTCTGGTGGAGGATGAGGGTGAGCCCGCTCCGGCGCGCGATGATCTCCCGGACCGTGGATCCCAGCCGCCGCGGCCCCAGGAGTGAACGCCCCGATCGCCCCATGATGATGAGATCCGCATCCGTGCCGGCCGACAGCAGCTCCCGGCTGACTGATCCGCGAATGATCTTGAAGCTCCATTTCAACCGGCGCTCGGCAGCAGCGGCGGCAAGAATCCGCCGCATCTGCTCGGCCTGGGCCCGCATCTGGCCTTCGAGCTGCTGGGTGTTGACGCGCCGAACCTCCGGTGTAAAGAAACCGCATTCCCGGGCAAAGGGGAACTCCACCGCCCGCAGGAGGTCGATGTCTTCAATGAAGAGGCCGGCCAGCTCGGCACCCAGGCGGGCGGCGAGATCGGCCGCCGTTTTCAGTCCTGCCAGGCACGAGGAGGATGCATCCAGCGCCACCAGAATCCGTCGAATGGAAAGCTCCGTCATGATGCATCCTCCTTTTTGCTCTCCTGCATTTTTCGTCCGAAAGCGATCCGCTTTTCGGCCATTTCCGCCAGCTTCGCATGAACCAGGCCATTGAAGCTGCCGTCCGGATACCGACCTTCGGCATCGGGCGCTCCTGCGGGCATGCCGGTGAGGACTTCGATGCCCTGGTCAATGGTTTCAACCGGATAGATATGAAAGTTTCCCTGAGCGGCGGCGTCGATCACGTCCTGGCGCAGCATGAGGTGCGTCACGTTGGCGGCGGGGATCAAAACGCCGTGGCCGCCGTCGAGCCCCCGGCTTCTGCAGACATCGAAGACCCCTTCGATCTTTTCGTTTCCCCCGCCGATGGGCTGGATCACACCGTACTGGTTCACCGAGCCCGTCACCGCAAAGGCCTGCTTGATGGGAACGTCCGAGATGGCCGAAAGCAATGCATACAGCTCCGCAGAGGAGGCGCTGTCCCCCTCTATGCCGCTGTAGGACTGCTCGAACACCAGGCTGGCGGAGAGGGAGAGCGGACGCTCCAGGGCAAATCTCCCGTTGAGAAATCCGGCCAGAATGAGCACCCCCTTCGAATGGATGGGGCCCCCCATGGCCACCTCGCGCTCGATGTCCACCACATTGCCCTTCCCCAGATGGACCCGGGCGGTGATTCGGCTGGGGCGGCCGAAGGCAAAATTCCCCAGCTGGATGACGGAAAGCCCGTTTACCTGGCCGACGTGGTCACCGGTGCTGTCGATGAGGATGATATCCCGCTCGATCTGCTCCTGCATCATCTCGCGGATGCGGTCCGAACGGTGAATGCTTTTGTCGATCGCCATCTGGACATGACGGGCAGCGATATTCCGGCTGCCGTCCTTGCCGGCCCAGTAGTCGGATTCCTTCATGAGGTCGTTCATCACCCGCATGAGGATGGAAAGCTTCTGGGCATCCTCGACCATGCGCGACCCCTGTTCGATGAGCCTGGCGACCCCGGTCCGATCGAACGGGCGGAGCTTTTCCTTTCGCGCCATGGTCGCGATAAGCTGGGTATAGGCCTCCTCGTTTTCTGCGTTCCGGTCCATCCGGTAGTCGAAGTCGGCCGTCACCTTGAAAAGCTCCCCGAACTCCGGGTCGTAGTGGCGTATCAGATAGTAGATCATGGGGCTGCCCAGGAGAATCACCTTGACGTGAAGGGGCACGGCTTCCGGTTCCAGGGACACGGTGGAGATGTAGCCGAACATCTGCCCGAGGGACTCGATCCGGATCTTGCGGGTTTTCAGCACCTGTTTGAGCCCCTCCCAGGCAAAAGGCTGCTGGAGCAGTTTGAGGACATCGAGGATCAGGTACCCGCCATTGGCCCTGTGAAGTGCGCCAGGGCGTATCATGTTGAAGTCGGTCACCAGTGCTCCCATGTGGGCCATGTGCTCCACGCGCCCGACCAGGTTCTGGTACGTTGGATTCTGCTCGTAGACCACTGGTGCCCCATCTGAGCCGCTGTGGTCTACGATGATGTTGACTTTGTATCTCCTCAGGGCGGGGTTCTCCCCCCGGCCGTCCGGCCCTGCGGCGCCGGACGCGTGCGACGGCCCTGCATCTTCCTGCTTCTGCCCCCCGCCCTCGGGCTGAAAAAAATTCCGGACATTCTTGATGATGTCTTTTTCAACGGCCTCCAGGTAGGACTTGACGTCCGGGACGTCTTCATATTTGCCCCGGAGCTCATCGATGACCGGCCCCACCGTAAAACCCGTGATCTCCCGGTTGAGCTCCTGTCGCTTTTCCCGGATTTCCCGCTCCCACTGGGGAATCTTCTGAAATATCTTCATTGCCTCCTGTTGAAGCTCTTCCGCCTTCTCCTCAACCTTTTTTCGCTCCTCTTCAGGCATCTTCTTGAATTCATCCGGGGGCATGACCTCGCCGTCCCGGACCGGGGCGAACACCAAACCCGCGGGCGTCCTCAGGGGTGCGAGATTGTATTTTTCCCCCTTTTTCTGGAGCTCCGCGAAGGCCTTTTCCTGCTGCTCCTGGAACGCCTGGTTGATGCTCTGCTGCCGGTTCTGGTACTCCTCGCTCTCGAAAGCGGCACGAAGCGCGTTTCGGACCTCCTCGATGAGCTTCTCCATGTCCGTAGAGAAGTCCTTTCCCCTGCCCGGTGGAACATGGAGCTGCTTTGGCTTATGGGCTTCATCAAAATTGTACACGTAGCAGATATCTGATGGCACCGATTCGTCGGCGGCCCGCCGACGCAGCAACTCCCGGATCAGCGCGAATTTGCCGGTTCCCGGGTCCCCAAGCGCATACACATTGTATCCGTCGTGGGCAATGTCGACACCGAACTCGATCGCCTCCACCGCCCGGGGCTGACCGATGAAGGACGACGTATTTTCCAGCTCGTCGGTGGTGTCAAAGGAAAATTTTTCGGGGTCACAGCGGTGGTAGAGCTTTTCCGGCAACAGGGGTTTTATGGTCATCGTATCCTCCTCGCTGTACCTTTGCAGGTTCGGTTGCGCTCGGCGGAACAGTGTACAGCAATCGCGGCAAGCATTCCGCAGATCCGACTCCCTGCCGCCGTTTGCACTAAAATTACACCTGCCCATCCTCGCGGGTTATTTTTCACAAATATAGTATGCTTTTCACTCGACGCTGCAGCAATGGGGGCAATCCGGTATACGTGTGCCGGCGGCACGGTAATTTGTACAGAAATAAAAAATAACTGCCCTCGCAGCTTGATGATGGGGAATTCTATCTGTAAGATAAGTCCATCGATTTGAAAATACAGCAACCGTATTGGAGGCACGATGACCCACGAGCGTATCCCCCCGCCGGATGCAGGTGTGATAGAGGCGATGGTCCGGCGCAGGCTGGCGGCGGATCCCCTGCTGACGCCCTACCGGAAACCTATCCGCCGGCGCATCGAAAAGGCCTTTGAAACAGAATATCGCCTGACCTCCGGTCGAACCGATCTTACCGAATTCGCGTCGGGACACGAATACTTCGGCATGCATTTCCGGGATGGTCGGTGGTGTTTCCGCGAATGGGCGCCCAACGCCGTTTCCATCCATCTCAAAGGCACCTTTTCCGACTGGCAGATCAAGCCGCAGTTCGCCCTAGAACGGATCTCCGACGAAGGCGTATGGGAGGTCGAACTGCCGGAGAGGGCCATTGCCCACGGAGATCTGTACCGCCTGGACATCGCGTGGAAAGGCGGCCGGGGGGAGCGGATTCCCGCCTGGACGCGCCGGGTGATACAGGCGCCCGACACCGGCAGCTTCAACGCCCAGGTATGGCGGCCGGAATCGCCGTATCATTGGCGCCACCCCAGGCCGGCGCACCGCAGCGGCCCCCTGCTGGTATATGAGACCCACATCGGCATGGCCCAGGACGCAGAAACGGTCGGCTCCTACGACGAGTTTCGGGAAAAGGTGCTGCCCCGCATCCGGGACGCGGGCTACAACACCCTCCAGATCATGGCGGTGGCCGAGCATCCCTATTACGCTTCCTTCGGCTACCAGGTCTCCAGCTTTTTCGCCTGTGCTTCCCGCTTCGGGACGCCGGAGGCGCTGAAGGCGCTGGTGGATGCGGCCCACGGCATGGGATTTACCGTCTTAATGGACCTCGTCCATTCCCATGCAGTCAAAAACGAAGTAGAGGGGCTCTCCCGGTTCGACGGCACCCCCTTTTTGTATTTTCACGACGGGGAGCGCGGCGATCATCCTGCATGGGACTCCCGCTGCTTCAACTATGAAAACCCCCACGTTCTCCATTTCCTGCTCTCCAACTGTCGGTTCTGGATGGACGAGTACCGCTTCGACGGCTTTCGCTTTGACGGCGTCACCAGCATGCTCTACACCCACCACGGCCTGGGCAAGGCCTTCACGGTCTATGACGATTATTTCAGTGATGCTGTTGACGAGTCGGCCCTGGCATATTTGACTCTGGCCAACCGTGTGGTGCATTCCCTTTCGGAAAGCGCGGTGACCATTGCGGAGGATGTCTCCGGGATGCCGGGCCTGGCAGTACCCTGCGAAGACGGCGGCGCGGGGTTCGACTACCGTTTTGCCATGGGGGTGCCGGACTACTGGATCCGGCTGACCAAGGAGACCCCTGATGAATTCTGGTCCATGGGACAGCTCTGGCATGAGCTGACGAACCGCCGGGCCGACGAGCAGACCATCAGCTATGCGGAGTCCCATGACCAGGCGCTGGTGGGCGACCAGACGCTCATTTTTCGTCTGGTGGGGAGCCGGATCTACACCCACATGTCCGTCATGACCGAAGACATTGCCGTTTCCCGCGGCATCGCCCTCCACAAGATGATCCGGCTGGCCACCCTGGCCACTGCCGGCCACGGATACCTCAATTTCATGGGAAACGAATTCGGGCATCCGGAGTGGATCGATTTTCCACGGGAGGGAAACCAATGGTCCTTCCGGTATGCCCGGCGCCAGTGGCGTCTCATGGACGATCCGCTCCTGCGCTACCACCACCTGGCCGCCTTTGACCGGGAGATGGCATCGTTCGCCCTTCGCAGCGGCATCCCCTTTGGACAGGAAATATTTCTGCTTCACCTGGATGAAGGCGGCCGGATCCTCGCATTTTTACGGGGAAAGCAGGTCTTCGTCTTCAATTTCCACCCGGACCACGCCGCTGTCGACTACTGGATTCCCGCAGCGCCCGGGGTCTACCGGGTGGAACTCGACACCGACCGTGCCGCCTACGGCGGCTTGGAACGACAGGACCCCGAACTGGCCCACCACACCCTGACCGACCGGATCCATCGTCATTTTCTCAGCCTTTATCTGCCGCCCCGGACGGCCCTGGTCTTGACGGCTGTGGAAGGCCGGGATGAATAGCTGCGGTCATAGACCTCATGCCGCAACGCCATCGCCTTTCATGG
Source organism: uncultured Desulfococcus sp. (assembly GCA_913060435.1). Lineage (GTDB taxonomy): Bacteria > Desulfobacterota > Desulfobacteria > Desulfobacterales > Desulfococcaceae > Desulfococcus. The sequence continues at coordinate 11,300 of CAJXSB010000013.1, read as the reverse complement.
GTTTGCCCGGTATGTTTACATGGCCTGTGGCATAATTACTTTTCGACAGACTACCGGGTGGATTAGAATGTGCCGTCCAGCGGAAACAGGGCGCCCCTCATCCCGCCTGTTTTGAATAAAACGGCGTCCCCCCTGGAAAACGGGCGGAAAACGGGCGAGTCCCCGAACATGCTTTTCACTGCAGGATTCGAACATCAGGAGGTGGCCGTTATGGCAACAAGGCGTTTGATCAAAAAGGTTTCAGCGATGCGATTTCATATGCGGAAGGCTCTTTTTGCCATCATGATGGCTCTCTTTTTCTCGATGGCATGGTCGGTCATTGCCGCTGCTAACGAGGGGGAGATCTACCGGTGGACGGATGAAAAGGGCGTACAGCATTTCTCGAACACGCCCCCGGAGACGCCGGTGAAGAACCTGAAGCGCCAGGAGGAAATTCCCTACGACGCCGAAGCGGACGAAGCGCGAATGAAGGAAGATGCCAGATGGCGCCAGCAGGAGGCGGAGCGCGCCGCAGCGGAAAAACGTCGTAAAGCCGAAGAAAAGGCGGCGAAAGAAGCGAAAGAGGCCGAAGAAAAGCGCCAGGCGGAAGCGGAGCGGAAGGCCGAAGAGGAGGCCCAGGAACAGGCCGAAAAGGAGGCCGAAGAAAAACGGGAGCAGCACCGCAGCACCGCCGACAAAAACATATTTGTCAACCCCAGCGACAAGATCCCCGGAATCAGCACGCCTCCCAAGCCGACGCCCCTGCCTTCGGGCCGCGATTAGCCCGCGTTTGCGTTCAGGGATTGCCGCCGGCTGCGGCAGCGTATGCAGCCTTTCCGTCCGGCCGGGTCGTCATCATTCCCGGCGGCCCGGTCGGAAGCCGAAAAAACGCCATATCAAATTTCGAGTTTCATTCACGCAGTGGACGGATCTGTTCTCTGGCTCATGGAACTCGAGAATGAAAAATATTAATCCGTCGCCTTCTCCCGGCTTTCCAGCACCGAAAGGCGGACCTCGATCCCCTCGAGCTGATGCTGGATTTCGACGAGTTCGTCCCGTCGCGCCACATTCATACCGCTCAGGGTCTTTTTGAAGACGTCCCCGAGGTCACTCTCCATTTTTTGGGCCTGCTTCTGGCCCGTACCGGCCAGATCGTCAATCAAGCGCCGGGCATCCTCTTCCTTGAGCTTGGATTCCTCGACGAGCTTCTGGACGCTCTCCTCAATTTTCTCTTTGGTCAAAAGAACCGCACCAATCCCTGTCATCAGCCCCTTCTTGATCTCTTCAAGCATCTATACACCTCCATCGTTGAATGACACATGCCGAGCTCAGCATTTCTTCATGGACTCAATATCCTGAATATCCGCCTCCATCAAGCCTTTCTTGGATACCGGCTCCTGGACCTGCAGGATAAAGCGCCTGTCATCCTCCCGGGACGGCACTGGGATGCCTTTAAATTTCATTGGGTTTCCCTTGAAGATAATTTCGTAGCAGTCTCCGATCCTGGCGTTGGTTGCGATGATTTCGTAAAAAGATTTGTCTGCCATCTTTTCCTCCGATCTTTATGCCGGGCTGTGTACCCTCATCTTGGGGAAAAATCGCCCGGCTCCGGTCGACGCGTTGCCCCGCCTTTACCTGCAGACGGCCTGCAAACCGAAGAAGTGCTGCATCGCTGGAATTGATCTTTTCGGGTTTTCGATATATACTTCATTCTGTATGGGTTTCCAGCGGTTCAAAAGAATCGGGCGCATCAGGGCATCCCGTACACGCAGCATCCGGTTTCGAGCCAGCGGCGGACTTCTATCCTTAAATTTTGGCGGAAAACGCCTAATGTCAAAGCCGCCTGTCTGCAAAAGATGAAACGATAATGGGTATCAGATGCCAGACCACCCGCTCCGGACATCGCCGGAGGGGATCCGGCAGAGGGAGATGATCATGACGACGTTTACGTGGGAGGGAGCGGATGTCACCATCAAGGTAGACCACGAAAAATGTACGGGCAGCGGCGAGTGCGTTGCGTCCTGTCCATCGGAGGTCTATGAACTTCAAGACGAAAAAAGCGTTCCCGTCAACATCAATGAATGCATCGAATGCTGCACGTGTGTGGAGGTCTGTCCTGAAAACGCCATCATCCACAGCTCGTGCGAATGAACCCATGAACGACGAACAAAAGGCAGCAGCGCCCGACACCTCCCGGGCGGCGAGCAAGCGCTCCAACGGCCCTCATCAGGTCGAGATGGATGGCTGGATCGCCTGCGCGCCGTTTGAACGGCTGCTGAACATCACCATTCACGAAGCGGCCTTCGGGAAGTCGGTCCTGTCGATGCCGTTCGTTTTTGATCTGGCCCAGGGCGGCGGGCTGATGCATGGCGGCGCCCTGGTCAGCCTCGCGGATACCGCGGTGGCCATGGCCATTAAAAGTATTGTTCCGCCGGGCACTTCGTTTGTAACCGCTTCATTTGAAACCCGGTTTCTGCGTCCGGTGAAAAAAGGCGTCGTCACCGCCACCGCCGAGGTGCAGCATGAGGACGGCACCCGGTTCCGGGGAACGGCGCATCTATTCGATGACGAGAACAGGCCGCTCATGACCTTTGCCTCCGTATTCAAAGTGCCGCGAATGGACCGCATGGATACGACGGCGGCGGTTCCGGAGCTTTCCCCAGGCCAAGTCCGCCGCCGAATGGCCGCTGGGGAAACCTTTGTGCTCAATGTCGTTGCCGCCTGGTGTCCCGACTGCACCGAGCGGCAGCGTCCCCGTCTTCCCGCCTTTGTCAAACGCCTTGGGGCGGCCAATATCCCCTTCTATCAGGTGACCGTGCAGCAGGAAAAGATGCAGTTCATTTCGCCGGAGCATGAAGCACTCACCTACTCCTTCGGCGGCCACGGCTATCCTCGTACGGTATTGATCGTCGACGGCACGGTGCGGTCCCGGGACAACGTTGAAGTCATCTCCCGGGAGGCGCTCGATCGCCTGGCCGAGAATTTCATCGCGCAGGCCTCATCATTTCGCCCAGCGGTCCGCGGCTGATCCGCGGGCCGCTGCTTCTCCCCCTGCAACGCCTTGCCACACGGGCATCACCCGCCTCGTTACTGGAATGATGACAACGTCCTCCGCTTGCGGACCGACTTGAGACAAGTATTTGTCGCATCGCACTCTGAAGCAATATTTTTTACACCATTATTATGAATTGCATTTAAAATCTTTTTGTTATTATTATTAATCCATAAATCAATCTACATCTCGATGAATTTGTGCACCGCAATATTTTGCTTGTGCCAGCAGTGAAATTATGCCATATAGAGTGGAGGCGATCGCAGGATAATTTTCCAGAAGGAACGTCCGCACACGTTCCCAACCTTATTCAGCCGTTTGGGAAAACGGAGGAGATGATGTTGACGAAAATGACAGATATGGCAATCAAGGAAATGGATACCTTCTACGCCACAAGCAGGACCATGATGGATTATTTCGAAAAGCAGTACGAAACCATGCTTCGAATGAATCTCTGGGCGCCCGATGCGTGCAAATTTCCGGCGCCCGGTTTCAACATGCCGAAACCGCTCGCAGCAGCCATGGGCATGGTGCCGGAATCCGACTACCGAACCCTCGAACTCCAGTCCGCCGAAATGGCAGAACAACTGGACCGGGCAGAAAAGGAGGTCCAGGCACACCAGAAAACCATCACCGACCAGGCGCTCTCATTCAACCGACTCAAAAAACGGAACGATGCATCCGAAGCCGAGACGGCAAAGCTGCAGGCCTCCCTTGCGGAACAGACAGCGCTGACCGCCGACCTGGAAATGAAGCTCACGGAAGCGACAGAGGCGCTTGAAAAGACAAAGAAGGACTCGGTGCACCTGGAAAAAGCCCTCGAAGAGAAGGAAAAGACGCTTGCACGTCAGGAGAAGGACCTGGAGAAAAGGAGAAAAGCGACGGAAAAAATGGAAAAGGAGATCACTTCGCTGAAGAAGCAGATAAAAGACCTCAAGGCGCCTTCCGAATGACCCCTTTACTGGTGCAACACCGCTGAGAACTTCGCACGGCACCTTTTCGAAGAAGAAAAATTCCGCTTGTGTTATGGGAGTATCTGAGATATGGAGTTCGAATTGAGAAAAAATTGCGTGGCCATATCATCATCTATTCAAAGGGGATTCAATGAAAGAATTCGAAGACTTTGCCAAAGCGGTATCCTTGGGAATGAAAGCGCTTGCCAAGATCATTGAGACAGCAGCGGATCAACTCGAAGAACAAGTACAAACCCAGTCCAGCCAGAAACCAAGGAAAGAAGCAAAGAAGTCCCCTCAAAAGACGAAAACGGATGTCAATGCAGAGTCTCCTGTAGATACAACGGACGCTGCGGGATCGGATTCAGATGCCGCAGCGGACAAAAGCGCCGCTCCCACCCAGGCCAAGAAAGCGCCTGAGGCCAAGACGAGAGTGCGAAAAGCACGCAAATCTTCCCGGAAAACTGCCAGGAAAACCTCTCCCAGGACCAAAAAAATTACCGATACCGAGAAGGTTCTCCGCTGCATACAGGCGGCACCGGACGGCATTCACCTCGATGCAATTAAAGAGGATACCGGATTTGCCAAGAAAAAGCTTCATAACATCGTACACCGCCTCAAAGGCGCCGGAAAGATCCAGAACGTCTCGAAAGGTGTCTACAAAGCAGAATAATTCATCCGTCGGGTTTCATCCGCCGGTGGGTCTCCGGTCTTGTTCTCCACCAATTCCAGGCGGAAAGCCTTCGTTTCGATGTTTTCATCGAACCAGTCGCTTGTCTGAGCGGCAACCTCGGGGGCGGTGAATACAACGCCGATTTCGGTATTTTCCACCACCGAACCGGGATCCAGGTTCAGGGTGCCCATAAATAAAAACGGCTTCGCTGAAAACCAGCCAAGCCGTTTATTTTATTTGGTGACCCCAACGGGACTCGAACCCGTGTTTCTGGCGTGAGAGGCCAGCGTCCTAGACCGCTAGACGATGGGGCCGTTGCATCAATTCTGCAAAAAGCCTATTGCTCAAAGACCTTGGCCTTGTAACGAATCGATGAGCGTTTGTCAAACATTATTTTATATCCGATTCATCTTTTTCATTTTCTTTTTTCAACATTCGCCTGCGGCGCGTCCCCTTCTTGGCCCCGAAGGCGAAGTAGATCATCCAGCCGATGAAGGGGATGAAGGCGGTGACTCCCCATGCCGCCTTGACAGGCGTCGATGAGAACTCCTTGAGGGCCACGTCGATGATGGCCCAGCATGTCAGGGCATAGAAGCATACGCCGACCACGACAAAAAAAGTGACGGTGTCCATAGTGTTATCCTCAGTCGCTGCTATCCTTGGAGCGCTTGTGCAATCTTTAGTACCGTGCGGACATAGTACCGGCTGTGGTTATAGCTGTAGATGACCCTGGCGGCCTTCTCCTCCGTCAGTCCCGCCTGCCAGCCGTGGTGCTTCAGGTAGTTCGCCACGCTCATGATGCTGTCGGCATGGTCGAAAAGGTCGAGTTGGCCGTCGCCGCTGCCGTCCCGGCCAAGCTTCAGGATATTGCTCGGCAGAAACTGGCAGTAGCCGAGCGCCCCGGCATAGGACCCTTTCACGCTCAGGGGGTCGATGCCGTAGCGCCAGGTGTAGTGCAGAAACGCCTTCAACTCGCCGTATGCCCACTCGGATTTCCGCTGCGCCTTGGCATCGAAACTGCGCCTGGTGAGCGTTGTGCTGGCCTGGATCCGCTGCCAGAGGTCGTCCCGGACGCCTTGGTCCGACAGTGCGGCCATGGTGGAAAAGGTGTTGATGACGAGGCGGTTCCCCACGTATGATCCCAGCCGGGTCTCCACCAGCAGGATGGCCGTGATCACCTGCCGGTCGACACCGTATTCCCGTTCCGCCCCAGCCAGGATTTCCGCGTGGGTCTGCATATAGCTTCTGGCTTTGCGGATCGGCTCCGGTTCGAGAAACTGGTCATAGTTGAGTTTCCCCTCGCTGTGAACGAAATACATGGAGACGCCCCGGGTCTCGAAGGCGATCCGCGGGTCGCTGTAGATGGCCTGGAGGCTTGCACGATCGAATCCGTCTGCCGCCAGTCGCTGCTGGACGCCGCTGAAATGATCCATCGATGCGCCGTAGAGGCTCTCCAGCGGCAGACAAAACAGAACCAGCATGACCATTTTCCACGCCGCCATGCGGCATCGGAAACCGCCGTGGTGCTTCAATATCCCCCCTCATGGTCGATTGTTGACATCGCGCCGCCAGGGTATGCCTGGGTTCGGGCCATGGCGCAGAATATGCCGCTCGCAATTCTTGATAGGCGTTAAATGACATGTTATGCTTTGAAAAGTCAACCGTATGTCGACAGACATACGGATTCGTTTTTCCGGTGCCGGTCCACCGTCGTGATCTGAAGCCTGAGCATAGCGGCGGCCGTCGCCGGGAAATTGTTTCCCACGGAGCAACGATATGAAAAAACGGGCCAAAACGATCTTTTCGTGCCGGACCTGTGGCTTCCAGAGCCCCAAATGGCTCGGAAGGTGTCCGGACTGCGGCGGGTGGGACACCTTTTCGGAGGAAGTGCAGTACCGCACACCCAACTCCGCCGGAAAGAGCGCCGCCTTCTCCGGCGGTGAGGGTCCTGTCCCCATCGACGCCGTTGTCCTCGATGATGAACACCGCATCCGGACCGGCATCGGTGAATTCGACCGGGTGCTCGGCGGCGGACTGGTGGCCGGTTCGCTCGTGCTGATCGGGGGCGACCCCGGCATTGGAAAATCGACCCTCATGCTCCAGTCCCTCTACGGCCTTTCCCGGCAGGGCGCCAAGGTGCTCTACGTCTCCGGGGAGGAGTCGGTCAAGCAGATCCGGCTCCGAAGCAAGCGCCTGGACACCGTATCAAACCGACTTTTCGTCGTCTCCGAGGTCGACCTCGACCACATCATGCAGATGGTCTCCTCTGAAAAACCCGACGTGCTGGTCATCGACTCGATCCAGACCATGTTCAACAGCGATCTCACGTCGGCGCCCGGCAGCGTCACACAGGTCCGTGAATCCGCCATGCGGCTCATGATCATGGCCAAGAAAAGCGGTGTGCCGACATTCATCGTGGGCCACGTCACCAAGGAGGGCGCCATTGCCGGCCCCCGGCTTCTCGAGCACATGGTGGATACCGTTCTCTATTTCGAGGGCGACCGCAGCCATGTCTTCCGGATCCTGCGGGCGGTCAAGAACCGATTCGGGTCCACCAACGAAATCGGGGTGTTTGAAATGAAGGAGAAGGGCCTCGAGGAGGTTCCCAACCCCTCCGCCGTTTTCCTTTCCGAGCGTCCTGCGAGCGCTGCGGGGTCGGTGGTCACTGCCTGCATGGAGGGTACGCGCCCCATCCTGGTCGAACTGCAGGCCCTGGCCTCCAGCACCAATTTCGGCAACCCCAGGAGAACCATCCTCGGCCTCGACCAGCACCGGGTGGCGCTTCTGGTGGCGGTCATGGAAAAAAAGCTGGGCATGCACATGATGGGCCATGATATCTTCATGAACGTTGCCGGCGGCGTCAAGGTCGACGAACCAGCGGTCGATATGGGCATCATTGCGGCCGTGGCGTCGAGCTTTCTTGACCGGGCCGTACCCGAGGGCCACATCGTCATGGGCGAGGTCGGACTGACCGGCGAGGTTCGGGCCATCGGCCAGGTCGAGACCCGGGTGGCCGAGATCCGGAAGATGGGCTTTACCCGGTGTCTGCTGCCCGACAGCAACGTCCGGCGCATGACCGGCATCCCCGACATCGAGGTGATCGGCATCCAGACGGTGTCCCAGGCCATCGAGACATTGTTTTAATCAAGGATATTCTTGACTTGACACAAGGTAAGGTATATGAAACGGCGGGTTTCAAAATCCGATAAGAACCGATGGGCCGATCATTACACCCACAAGGCCCGCAAAGAAGACTATCCCGCAAGATCGGTCTACAAGCTTCAGGAGATCCAGAAGAAGACCGGGCTGATCCGGAAGGGCAACCGGGTGCTGGATCTCGGGTGCGCGCCAGGTTCCTGGCTCGTTTATGCTGGAAAGCTGGTCGGGCCGGAGGGCCGGGTGGTCGGCGTCGACCTCAAACCGGTCACGATCGCGCTGCCGCCCAACGCCGCTGCGCATGTGGGCGATCTGCTGAATCCGACGGATGCGATTGCATCGGCAATGGAAGGAAGATTTAACGTTGTGCTGAGCGATATGGCGCCGGCCACGACGGGCAACAAGGCCCTTGACGCCATCCGCTCTGCGGGCCTGGCCGAGTCCGCCCTTCACATCGCCTGCGAGCGCCTCGCGGCCGGCGGCATGTTTGCCTGCAAAATCTTTCAAGGTTCGGATTTTGAACCCTTTGTGGCGGCGGTCAGAGCCGAGTTCGAAAAAGTTAAAATTTTCAAGCCCCAAAGCAGCCGAAAAGCCAGCAAGGAGATTTTCGTGATCGGCATGGGCAGAAAAATAGGAGGTCAATGATGTCAGGACACAGCAAATGGTCTACGATCAAACATAAGAAGGGTGCCGCGGACGCCAAGCGCGGCAAGCTTTTTACCAAGCTCATCAAAGAAATCACCGTCGCGGCCCGCATGGGCGGGGGCGACATCAACGCCAACCCGAGGCTGCGCACGGCCGTTGCCGCCGCGAAGGCCGAGAACATGCCCAAGGACAACATCGAACGGGGGATTAAGAAAGGCACCGGAGAGCTGGAGGGCGTCAGCTATGAGGAGAGCACCTACGAGGGCTACGGCCCCGGGGGCGCTGCGGTGCTCGTCGAGTCCCTCACGGACAACAAGAACCGCGCGGTGGCCGACATCCGCCACATCTTTGCCAAGCGCGGTGGCAACCTCGGGGAAAACGGGTGCGTGGCCTGGATGTTCGACAAGAAGGGGTATATCAACATCGAAAAGTCCGCCACCGACGAGGAGGCCCTGATGGAGGTGGCCCTGGACGCCGGGGCCGAGGATGTGCGGGAAGACGGAGACAACTTCGAGGTCATCACCGCTCCGGAAGACTTCGAGGCGGTCAGGGAGGCCATTGAAAACGCCGCCATTGCCTACATCGAAGCGGAGGTCACCATGCTGCCCCAGACGGTCACCAAGCTCGAGGGCAAGGATGCTGAGAAAATGATCCTCATGATGGAGGCCCTCGACGACTGCGATGATGTGCAGAAGGTCTACACCAACGCGGACATCCCCGACGATATGGTGGAATAGGCGAACCACTTGCAGGGAATGGGAGCCGGAAGCGTCGTTTCGAATAACCCGTCGGCCTCGGCCTCGGATCTGGGGCCAGGCCGGGGCGGGCGCAAATACCGCTTTACTCCGCCAGGTGCACCACATCCGCCCCTTCCGGGATATGGAACAAAAACGCATCGTCGTCGGGCTGCAGGTTGAATCGGTAGCGGTCCAATGCAATGAAGGTCTCGTCGCCGAAGCTGTTGGTGGTCGTCACATCGGTCACCGTGAAGTCCCGGGCGGAGATGCGCATGAGAATCGACACCAGGTCGATGGTTTCGTCCCGGGGAACCAGTTTGAGCACATAGTCCCGCCCTTCTGACGCGTCCGCCAGGGAAACCATGAAATGCCGTCGTATCCGGCGGATGTCCGAAAGGAAGCTGGCGCCCTTTCCCCCCCTGAAAAACTCCGGTGCGCTCCCGATCATGACCTGGTTGTCCGTGGGCCTGAAGATCCACAGTTCGTCGCCGTTGGTGATGACCAGCTGTTTTTCCGGGGTCTCATACTCCCATCGCATCTTGTCGGGGCGCTTGATCAGCAGGCTTCCTTCGGCGGTGTCCGTAATGTCCATGGCTTTGAGGGTCGACTCCTGCCGAAACCGGGCCTCAAACCCCTCCCCTGCATAGCGCTTCTCGACGCCCGACATGATCTCTTCCAGAATCGCGGCATCCCCGGCTGCAGAAGTCCCGCCGGGGGCCGCCCAGGCAGCCCCGGCATGCCACATGATCGCCAGGGCAAGCATCATCCATCGCATTGTCATCTCTCTTTTCAAATGTTGCGCTCCTGCACCCGATGATCGAACCCCTCCGACGGATGATGCCCGGAAGTGGATTCTCTCTTGGTCGGTTGTGCCATCGCCATTCCCGATGAAGCCTGCAGCCACTTGACGACCGTTTGCCTGGCCATGGCTCACGACAACGACCGGATCACGCCGGTGATGTCTCCCGACGCGTCCAGCTCAAGGCCCTCGCCGACGGCCTCCCCGCCGACGGGTTCGGTCCTGCCGAACACGGCGAGACAGATCCGGTCGATCCACCCCATGATGCAGCGCATCTGCTCCTTGTCGATATGGGGCACCCGGACGCCCCGGAGCAGGAGGGTTTCGATATTGTGCCGCTCGAGCTGGGCCTCAAAAGACATCGCCTGCTGCAGGCTGCGAAAACACAAACGCTTGCGGCGGACCAGGGCGCGGTAGATCTGCTCCCCGTCGTCGATCTCCCCGAGAAAGCCGAGCAGGAAATCGACCATGGGCAGAAAATCGTTTTCCTCCCCACCCAATCCTTTGAAAAAATTACAGAGGAAGCGGACCTTTTTTTCGCTCTGTTCAAATCGTGAATTCCGGAGGGAAACCTTGACCAAAGCCCGGTTCTCCTCCCGAACATGCTGGTCGACGGACGCCGCCAGGCGCGGGTCGAGGATCCTGCGGATGCGGAGGCGCACCAGGAAGGCGCGCGCCGCCCATTCCGGCACAGGCACACGGATATCAATGGAATCACCCGGCAGCATCACCAGGGCCTCCAGCGGCTCGTGGAGCAGCATCGCCAGGGCAGCAGCTTCGCTGTTCTCATGAAAACCGCCGCCGGCGATCAGGTTTTCGAGGGACGCCTGCTGCGCCCTGTCCGGGAAAAAGATCAATTCGAGCAGGGTCTCCACCTCGGGATCGGTACCGTCTGTGAGCAGGGCTTCCAACGTCTCCGGAGCGGTGCTGCCGCAGGTCGAGTGGATATAGTGCCATGCTTCGTCGCTCAGGCGGATGCCCTTTCGGAACAACTCCGCCACGGCACGGGCCAGCCGCGCTTCCGGGCTGCCGGATCGTTCATCGGGTTCGGGAAATGGATGCATGACCGCTCACCCCGCGATAAAAGGTGACACCGCCTGGACGATGCTGTGCTTCGGCAGCGCCCCGGCGACGGTTTTCTTGAGTTGGCCATTGTCGAAAACCAGAATCGTCGGGATGCTCTGGATCTGAAACCGGCTGGATGTCCTCGGATTCTCATCCACGTTCATCTTGCATACCCGAACGCGGCCTTTCCACTCTGCGGCCAGCTCCTCCATGAAAGGCTCCATCATCTGGCAGGGGCCGC
>CAJXSB010000012.1 GCA_913060435.1 uncultured Desulfococcus sp. | reverse complement strand
GTCTCGCCCAGCAGCAGGACGGGGCTGTCCAGGGGCGCCACATGGCGCACCAGCTCCATCACCCCCTTCAGCCCGAAGTCGGCGCCCACGACATCCTCGCCCGACAGCCGGTGCAGCTCATCCTGCAGGTAGCGGTTGTCGTCGGCCAGAAGATCCCGGAGCGCCAGGAGCTCCCGGTACCGCATGCTGTTGGTCAGGGCAACGGCGCAGGGCTCGTTGAGAAGGCTCAGCAGCCGGACATGGCCGGCATTGAAGGTCTCCCGCCCGTTGTTGAAGACCGAGAGCACCCCCAGCATCTTTTTCTCCAGCACCAGGTCCATGACCACCCCGGAAAGGTCGAGGGCACCCAGCCTCCCGGCCACCGGGCTCGTCACCGGATCGTCGCCCAGCCGCGCGATGACGCGGACCCGTATCGATCGCTGCTCCTCCACCTGGCGGCGTCCCCGGGGCGAGAGCGGGCTCCGGATGGCCATGGCATGGCCGGCATCCGGCGTGGCGTGGGCGACGGTCTCCACGATGCCCTCGTCCCGGTGATAGACATGGAAACTCATCTGCCCCGCCGGCATGAAATCCCGGATGTAAAGCAAGCTCCGCCACAGCGCCTTCTCAATCTCGAGGCTGCCGCAGATCCTCAGGGTGGCTTCGCGAAAAAAATCCTTTTCATCCATCGCCATCTCCCCTTCCGACCTCCGCCCGGGTCCGGGCGGGGGCCTATAACTATACCATGTGACAGATTTGAACCCTCCTGTACCATAGCATAGTTTTTCTTTCCCATGGTATAGAAATATGGATTGCATTCGGACAACCCAATGGAATTTCGGGCATAATTTTCAATGGCACATTTTATGCTGGTATGTTTTAATGATGGACAGGCGACGATCAGGAGGCGAATCCATGGAATGGCTGGAAATCATTAAAGTGCGGATGGGCGACAGCGGGGGGCGGAGGATCGATGCCGGATATCTTCAGCAGATGAAGGATGCGCTGAAAAGGCCCGCCTCGACCCTGGTAAACGCGCGGATGTACAACAACGTCTCCGTCGCCAACGATCTGGTGATCGTCCTGACGTGGCGTGCGCCGATTCCCGAACCGTGGGGGAGCGATCTGGCCAGCAGCCTCGCCCACGAGCTCAAGCGATACGGCCTGGTGGACTACTCCGCATGGGCCGGCACAGACTGACGGCGCCCCGCCGTCCTCGGGACGCCCGCCGGAAAGGTCGACGCCGCGATGACAGGCCGCGGTGCACCGGAGAGCGTACCGCGGCAACCAACCCGAAACACCAAATAGAACAGCAAGGGGGGAAGACCATGACGGAAAACATGTATCGGCCGGGCGAGCACTACGAGTATCCACTGATTATCAAAAAACTGCTGCACACCCCACTGATCTACTCGCCGGATCAGGAGATCGTCTACAGGGACGCGATGCGGTACACCTACCGGGATCTCAACGAACGCATCCATCGGCTGGCCGACGGCCTTCGGCAGAGAAACATCTCGGCCGGCGACACGGTGGCGGTCTTCGACTACGACAGCAACCGGTTCCTGGAGGCTTTTTTCGCCATCCCCATGATGGGCGCCGTGCTTCAGATGGTCAACTGGCGCCTCTCTGCTGAGCAGATCACCTATACCGTCAACCACGCCGAAGCCAAAATGGTCATCATCAACTCGGATTTTCTGCCGATCCTGGAAAAGATCCGAGGGAACCTTTCGAACATCGAGACGATCATCGTGATCGCCGAAAACGGCACGGTGCCGGAAACCGCCATCGACATCGACGCCGTCTACGAAGAGATGCTGGCCGACGCCGCACCCCGGTATGATTTCCCCGACCTCGACGAGAACACCAAGGCCACCACCTTCTATACCACCGGCACCACGGGCGACCCCAAAGGCGTCCACTTCACCCACCGGCAGCTGGTGCTCCACACCCTCTCCGTCGCCGTCGGCCTGGGCGCCTACGACGCCATCGGCCGGTTCCGCTCCGAAGACGTCTACATGCCCATCACCCCCATGTTCCACGTCCATGCCTGGGGTCTTCCCTATGTCGCGACGCTCCTGGGCGTCAAGCAGGTCTACCCGGGAAAATACGAGCCGGAGATGCTCCTCAAGCTGATCGTGGATGAAAAGGTGACCTTTTCCCACTGCGTGCCCACGGTCCTCCAGATGATCCTCACGAGCCCGACGGCAAAGGCCGCCGACCTCTCCCGCTGGAAGGTCATCATCGGGGGGTCGAAGCTCTCCCACGGCCAGGCCAAGGCCGCCAAGGCCCTGGGCATCACCGCCTACACCGGCTACGGCATGTCGGAGACCTGCCCCATCATCAGCCTCTCCGTTCCCAAGAAGCACATGCGCGACTGGGACGAGGACCGCCTCTTCGACATCGTCGTCAAGACCGGTCTTCCCATCCCGCTGGTGGAGTTCGAAGTGCTCGACCCGGACGGCCGACCCCTTCCCCACGACGGCATGTCCGCGGGCGAGGTGGTCTTCCGGACCCCGTGGCTGACGAAGAGCTATTTCAAAGCGCCCGACAAGAGCGAAGAGCTCTGGCAGGACGGCTGGCTCCACAGCGGTGACGTCGGCCACATCAACGAGGAGGGCTATCTCCAGATCACCGACCGCGTCAAGGACGTGATCAAGAGCGGGGGCGAGTGGGTCTCCTCCCTCGACCTGGAAAACCTGATGAGCCAGCACGAAGCGGTTCTGGAGTCGGCCGCCATCGGCGTCCCCGACGAAAAGTGGGGGGAGCGCCCGCTGATGCTCGTGGTGCTCAAACCCGAATTCAGCGGGAAGGTCGCGGCCGAAGATCTGAAGCAGTACATGAAATCGGCGGCGGCAGCGGGAAAGCTTCCCAAGTACGGCGTCCCGGACCGGTATGAGTTCGTGGACGAGATCGCCAAAACCAGCGTGGGCAAGCTCGACAAAAAGGCCATGCGCCGGGTCTATAACTGAAGAAAACGGCGTCGCGCCGACAGCTGCAACCATATATACGACATTCATTAAGAAACGGAGAAACCATGGCCCAAGTCATTGCAGACAGAAGAGATGTGGATTTTGTCCTTCACGAACAGCTCGAGGTGGAAGCCCTGAGCAAACATGAGAAATTCGCGGAATTCAATCGGAAGACGGTGGACCTCATCGTCTCCGAGGCCCGAAACCTGGCCATCAAGGAGATGCTTCCGACCTTCAAGCTCGGGGATGAAGAGGGCTGCACCTTCGACAAGGGGGTGGTCCGGGTGCCGGAGTCGTTCCACAAGCTCCACGGCCTTTTCATGGAGGGCGAGTGGATCGCCATGTGCGACGATCCCGAGTGGGGCGGGCAGGGGATGCCCGCAACCGTGGCCCTGGCCGCCAAGAACTACTTCAACGGGGCCAACTTCCCCTTCACCCTCAACACCCTGCTGACCCACGGGGCCGGCAAGCTGGTGGAGACCTTCGGCACGGATGAGCAGAAGCAGCTCTTCCTCAAGAAAATCTACAGCGGCGAGTGGGGCGGCACCATGCTGCTCACGGAGCCGGAGGCCGGCTCGGACGTCGGGGCCCTCACCACCACCGCTGTCCAGAACGACGACGGCACCTACAGCATCACCGGCAGCAAGATCTTCATCTCCAGCGGTGAGACGGACCTGTGCGAGAACATCATTCACCCCGTCCTGGCACGGATCGAGGGCGCGCCGGCCGGCACCTCCGGGATATCGCTCTTCCTGGTGCCCAAGGTCTGGGTCAACGACGACGGCAGCCTCGGCGAATTCAACGACGTTGTCTGCACCGGCATCGAACACAAGATGGGCATCCACGGCAGCGCCACCTGCTCCCTGACCCTGGGCGGCAAGGGGCAGTGCCGGGGCACGCTGCTGGGCGAGGTCAACAAGGGGATGCGGGCCATGTTCGTCATGATGAACGAGGCCCGGCTCGATGTGGGCATGCAGGCCCTGGGGTGCGCCTCGGCCTCCTTCATGAACGCCCTCAACTACGCCCGGGAGAGGGTCCAGGGACGGCATCTCCAGGCCGCCGGCAAGGATGCACCGCCGGTGCCCATCATCCAACACCCGGACGTCCGCCGCATGCTGCTGACCATGAAGGCCTACACCGAGGGCATCCGCAGCATCATGTACTATACCGGGTTCTGCGAGGACATGATCCGGGTCAGCGGCGACGCACAGGAGAAGGCCCGCTGGCAGGGCCTCATCGACGTGCTCATCCCCATCGCCAAGGGGTATGCGTCGGACCGGGCCTTCGACGTCTGCAACATGGGCGTCCAGATGTTCGGCGGATACGGCTACACCAGGGAGTACCCCCAGGAGCAGCTCCTGCGGGACTGCAAGATCACCCACATATACGAGGGCACCAACGGCATCCAGGCCATGGACCTCGTGGGGCGGAAGCTGGGCCTCAACCAGGGGCAGGCCTTCCGGGACCTTCTGGACGAAATGAACAAGACCGCAGCCGACGTCAAGGAGATCAGCGGCCTGGAACCGATGGCCTCGACGCTGGAGACCGTCATCGAACGGCTGGAGGAGGCGTCGCTCTTCATGGCCAAGACCGCCCGGTCCGAAAAGATGATGACCGCTTTTGCCGCGGCCTATCCTTTCATGGAGGTGACGGGGGACGTGGTCATGGCATGGATGCTCCTGTGGCGGGCCGGCGCTGCCGCCCGGGCCCTGGAAGGCGGCGCCAAGAAGAAGGATCTGGCCTTCTACGACGGCCAGATTAAGAGCGCCCGGTTCTTCATCCATTCCCTCCTGCCCGTCACCCTGGGAAAAATCGGCGCCATCCTCGCCGGTGACGGCGCCGTCGTGGAGATCGCCGAGGACGCCTTCGGCAGCAAGTAGCCCCCCCAGGCGGGGCGCCCCTGCGGCCAGGCCCCGGCCCTGTTCGAATGGAATGAAAGGCCCCCGTTCCTGCCACGCCCTTTGGCAGGACGGCGGGGCCCCCTGAATCTTAAAGGAGACTGTCATGAAAGACGTTGTCATCGTATCCGCCTGCAGAACGGCCATCGGCGCCTTCGGCGGCACCCTCAAGGACGTGAACGGCGCTGAAATCGCCAAAGTCGTCATGAAAGCCGCCGTGGAGCGGGCCGGCATCGACCCGGAGATCATCGATGACGTCCGCTTCGGGTGCTGCCTCGAACACCACGACACGCTCAACATCGCCCGCGTGGCGGCACTCATGGCCGGCATCCCCGAAAGCATCCCCGCCGCCACCATCAACCGGGTCTGCATCTCCGGCATGGAGGCGACCCTCTCCGGCATGGCCATGATCCAGGCCGGCATGGCCGACGTCATCCTCGCCGGCGGTGTCGAGCACATGTCCGGCGTTCCGTACACCGTCCCCAATGCCCGCTGGGGATGCCGGCTCCAGGACCAGACCTTCGTCGATGCCCTCATCCACGCCCTCCACTGCGGGGCCCACCTCATGCCCCTGGCCGAAGATGCGCCCGTCGACACCCAGGCGGCCCCGGCCAGCATGCTGTTGGGCAAGCCCTACATCATGGGACACACGGCGGAATTCGTGGCCCAGCACCTGGGCATCAGCCGGGAGGAGATGGACGAGGTGGCGCTGCGGAGCCACAACAACGCGGAGCGGGCCACCCGGGACGGTGCTTTCCGGGAGGAGATCGTTCCGGTCGAAGTGCCCCAGCGAAAAAAACCCCCCGTCATCTTTGACAAGGATGAGCATTTCCGGCCCGGCATCACCCTGGAACAGCTCCAGAAGCTGCCGGCGGCCTTCGTGCCCAAAACCGGCAAAGTCACCGCAGGAAACTCCAGCGGGATCAACGACGGGGCCTCGGCCCTGGTCATCATGTCGGCGGAGAAAGCAAGGGAGCTGAACCTGACGCCCATCGCCTGGATCAAGGCGGTCGGGAGGGGTGCGTGCCATCCCTCGATCATGGGCCTTTCGCCGGTGCCGGCGGTCAAGGATCTGATGGCCCGGAGCGGTCTTGCCGTGGGGGATTTCGAGTTGATCGAGGTCAATGAGGCCTTCGCTGCCCAGTACATCGGGTGCGAACGGGAGCTGGGCCTCAACCGCGACATCACCAACGTCAATGGTTCGGGCATCGGCCTGGGACACCCCATCGGCTCGACCGGATCCCGGATCATGGTCACCCTGCTCCACGGGATGAAGCAGCGCGGCAACAGCCTGGGCCTGGCGACCCTGTGCGGCGGCGGCGGCGTCTCCATGGCCTGCGCCCTCGAGATGATCTGACACCGGCGCTTCGCATCACCGCTTTTTTCCGGAAATCCACGGCTTCGGGCTGCGACGGCGCGGTCCGAAGCTGCCGCCGAAGCCCTCTCTCCAGAATGTCGCAGGTATCTCCGGGGCCCTGCCCCGATACCCCCCGATACCCATTGATCAGGGCTCCAGCAGCCCCCGGAACGGAAAAACGCAACAAAACGCCAATGCCCCCTTAACATTGCGGCCGATCGGTCGTATTGTAATAAGAAAACCACCTGAACGAGGCATGCCATCATGACAGAGGCCATCCCGATGGATGTTCGCCGCGACAAAAATTGTGACGCCCCCGCGATGCCCGAGGAGGCTGCAGCGGCGGTCCGCGCCGCGCTGGCCGAGGATATCGGCGACGGCGACATCACCACCATCGGCACCGTCCCGCCCGAAGCGGAGTTCCGGGGGACATTCACCGCCAAGTCGCCGGGGGTCATCGCCGGGCTGGCCGTGGCCGGCCGAGCCTTTTCCCTCCTGGACGATACCGTCATCTTCACCCCCCGCGCCGCCGACGGAGATATCGTAGCGGCGGGGCGGGTCATCGCCGAGGTCCGCGGGCCCGGCGGGGCCATCCTGAGCGGGGAGCGGACGGCGCTCAATTTCCTCCAGCGGATGTCGGGCATCGCGACCCTCACCCGGCGCTTCGTCGACGCGGTGCAGGGCACCTCGGCCGTCATCCTCGACACCCGGAAGACCGCCCCGGGGCTGCGGATTTTCGACAAATGGGCCGTCCGGCTGGGCGGCGGCCAAAACCACCGTTTCGGCCTTTTCGACATGGCCCTCATCAAGGACAACCACATCACGGCAGCAGGCACCATTACCCTGGCGGTGGCGGGCGTCCGCGCGGCCTGCGGCCGGAACACCCCCATCGAAGTCGAGGTCCGGAACCTGGCGGAGCTGGAGGAGGCGTTGGCCCTGGCGCCGGATCGGATCATGCTCGACAACATGACGCCGGACCAGATGCGGGCGGCGGTCCGGCTCACCGCGGGCCGCGTGCCACTCGAGGCGTCGGGAAACGTCTCCCTCGACACCGTGAAGGCCATCGCAGCCACCGGGGTCGACTGCATCTCCGTCGGCATGCTGACCCATTCGGCGGCAGCGATGGATATCAGCCTGCTGATCGAACGCATCGCCCCGGCAGACAACACGCCGGGAGCCAACAAGGGGGAATCATGAACATCGACGCCATGGCCCGGAAACTGAAGAGATATCTGCCGGACACGGTGAGCAGCGACGACCTGCAGCAAAAGGCCGAACTGGCCTGCGAGATCCTCGCGCTCAAGGAGGAGAAGAACGCCGTCATCCTGGCCCACAACTACATGTCGCCCGACCTCTACTATTCCATACCGGATTTTACGGGCGACTCCCTCGAGCTGAGCCGGAAGGCGGCGGCGGCCGACTGCGACGTCATTGTGTTCTGCGGCGTGGCGTTCATGGCCGAGACGGCCAAGATCCTGAGCCCGGACAAGACGGTCCTGATCCCGGCGGAGAAGGCCGGGTGCTCCCTGGCTTCGGGCATCACGGCGGAGGACGTCCGGCAGCTCAAGGCCCGGCACCCCGGGGTGCCCGCGGTCACCTACATCAACACCTACGCCGACGTCAAGGCCGAGTGCGACGTCTGCTGCACCTCGGGCAACGCCGCCAAAGTGGTGGCGGCCCTCGATTCGGAGACCGTCATCTTCCTCCCGGACGAGTACCTGGGCCGGAACGTGGCCCGGCAGAGCGGGAAGCGCTTCATCTTTCCGTCGAAGCGTCCCGGCGCCGGGGATGAAGACGCCCCCGACGGGAGCCGGATGATCGGATGGCAGGCCCGCTGCGAGGTCCACGAGCAATTCACCACGGCCGACATCGCACGGGTGAGGGACGAATATCCCGACGTGGTGGTCCTGGCCCATCCCGAGTGCCCCCCGGAAGTGGTGGATGCCGCGGATTACGCCGGGAGCACCTCGGCCATGATCCAATACGTGGAGGCATCGGCGGAGCGCCGATTCCTGATCCTGACGGAATCCGCCATGTGCGAGAACGTGGCCGCGGCCATGCCGGACAAGGAGATCCTTCCCCACTGCCGCATCCGCTGCCCCCACATGGCCCGGATCACCCTTGAGAACACCCGGGACGCCCTCAAGTACGGCCGCTATGCCGTAACGGTGCCCGAGGATATCCGCCGGCGTGCAGTCCACGCCGTCGAGCGGATGCTGGCCATAGGATAGGAGGCCCCCATGGCGGACCATCTCGAGACCGACGTCCTGATCCTCGGCAGCGGTATCGCCGGATGCACGGCGGCCCTCGCCCTGGCCGATGCCGGACTGGGGGTGACGGTGGTGACGCGGTCGGAAGACCCCCATGAATCCAACACCTATTACGCCCAGGGCGGCATCATCTACCAGGGCGAGGACGACTCGACGGCCCTGCTCACCGAGGACATCATGCGGGCCGGTGCGGGCCACTGCCACGCCGAGGCAGTGGCGATCCTGGCGGAGGAGGGCCCGGCCCTCGTCCGGCGCATCCTCATGAAGAAACTCGGCGTCCCCTTCGACCGCACCCAAAACGGCCGCCTCTCCCTGGCACGCGAGGGAGGCCATGCCATCCCCCGGATCGTCCACGCCGCCGACGCCACGGGGCGGGCCATCCAGGTCGCGCTGATCCGGGCAGTGGGGACCCACCCCAACATCCGGATCCTTTCCGGCCACACGGCCGTCGACCTCCTGACGCCGTCCCACCACTCCCGGAACCGGCTCGCGGTCTACGAGCCCCTGGCCTGCATCGGTGCCTATCTTCTCGACCAGAATGACGGCCGTGTCGTCACCTGCATGGCCAAAAAGACCCTCCTGGCCACCGGCGGCCTGGGCCAGCTCTTCCTCCGGACCACCAACCCCCCCGGCGCCCGGGGCGACGGCATCGCCATGGCCAACCGCGCGGGCGCCCGGATCATCAACGCCGAGTACATCCAGTTTCACCCGACCACCTTCTACCACAGCCGCGCCCCCCACATGCTCATCTCTGAAGCTGTCCGGGGCGAGGGGGCCCGCCTCGTCCACGCCGACGGCCGCCCCTTCATGCAGGACTACGCACCGGAATGGAAGGACCTGGCGCCCCGGGACATCGTCGCCCGGAGCATCCACGAGGAGATGCTCCATCACGACATCCCCAACGTCTACCTCGATCTCGCTTCGTACATTCCCGCCAATCGTATCAAGGCCCATTTCCCCAACATCCTCCAGTCCTGCCGACAATACGGCATCGACATCACCCGGGACCTGGTGCCGGTGGTGCCTGCGGCCCACTATTTCTGCGGCGGCATCTGGGTCGATCTCTGGGGCCGGAGCACGATCCGGCACCTCTACGCCGCCGGCGAGAACGCGTGCACCGGCGTACACGGCGCCAACCGCCTCGCCAGCACCTCGCTCCTGGAGGGCCTGGTGTGGGGCAGCCGCACCGCCCGGCACATGCGCCATCACCGGGAAAATCCCCACCTCTCCCATGCCGGGGACATCCCCCCGTGGTGCGACGAGGGCCCGGAGCCCGCCGACCCGGCCCTGATCTCCCAGGACATGACCTATATCCGGCACATCATGTGGAACTATGTCGGCCTGGTGAGAAATCCCCAGCGCCTCAAGCGGGCCATCCGCGAACTTCGGAGCCTGGAGGTCGAGATCGAGCACTTCTACCGCGTCACCCGCGTCACGGACAGCCTCGTCGGCCTCCGCAACCTGGTGAGGAACGCCATTATCATTACCTTTGCCGCCTGGGAAAACAAGCGAAACACCGGCTGCCATTTCCGGGGATAGCGCCTTTACCCGCCTGTCGCGCCACCCTTCTCTGTTCATTTTTTGAACATAATTTCTTGACACGATAATCTGTGCATGTTATGCGGAGTCCATATTTTTTTTAGTTATGAATAATAAATAAATAACATTCAGAAACGGGCCCCCTCTTCCCGCTTTCTTCCCTCCTGCTGCGACTGTCCGGGCGGGCCTTCTGAATGCCACCCATGCGTCACCGCAGCACCATCGAAACACACAACCGTTCGCCCCGCCCATGGAAAGGAGGTGAATCCTGGACGCCGGCCGGGGACATCTCCACCATGACACAGCAGTTGAAGTCATCCAATCACGCATCAAAAAGGAGGTAGCAAATGAAAAAGATTACTATTATGGCCGTGGTCTTCCTGCTCGGCATATGCCTCGCCGCAAATGGCCTTGCAGCGGACAAAGCGGCGATCCAGAAGAATGTCGACGGCATCGTCAGTGAGATCGACGGCGGCAAGGCGGCCGCGGATTTCAACGCCGGCGACTACGATCCCTATGCCTTCATCATGGAGGAGAGCGGCAACATGATCGTCCACCCGTCGCTGGCCGGAGAGAGCCTCAAGGAAAAGGCCGGCCCGGTCTACGACGCCCTCATCGTAGCGACGCCGGACGGCACCTGGGTCGACTATGAATGGAAGGGTGCCATGAAGCACTCCTATGTCAAGAAGACCGCGAGCGGCTTGATCGTGGGCAGCGGCTACTCCGAATAGCCCCCGGCAGCCCCATCGACTGTGAACTTCCAGGGCGTTCTCCCCTGCCGAAGGCCTCGTGACGGCCTCCGGCAGGGGTCATCCCCGGACCGCCGCCCGTCCCGATGCCCATCCTCCCATCGCGGCGATTTCCACCTGCCGCCAGTTCCCCTGCACCGCCCGAAAGCCAAAAACCACTTGTGAATCCCACGGGTATCAGGTATGGATTGTGGAACAATTTCCAACCAATAACATCCCAAGGTGTGACAGGAGAGATACGCTATGAAGAAGTGGGTATGTACGGTATGCGGGTACATTCACGAAGGAGATGAGCCCCCGGAAACCTGTCCGGTCTGCGGCGCGGACAAGAGCATGTTTGAAGAGGTGGTGGAGACGGCGGCCGATGCGCCGGCGCCAGAGGCAGCGACGTCCGCCGCCCCCGCAGGCGGGGCCGCGGCGGCGCCCGGGGCCGAGGGCAAGTGGGAGTGCACCGTCTGCGGCACCTTGGATGGCGGCGATACCCCGCCGGCCGAGTGCCCGGTCTGCGGCGCGGACGCGAGCCTGTTCAAAAGCATCGGCGGCGGCGCGGCGGCAGCGCCGGCCCCGGCCGCGAAGCCAACGCCCGCAGCCGGCCCAGGGGTTATCGACCTGGGGCCGGAGCCCGAATCCTTCCCAGGCCGCCTTCGTCACCGGATCATCGCCCAGATGCTCAAGCACCATGCCCACCCGGTCTCCGTCCATATCCCCAACGGCGTCATCCCCTTTTCCGTCCTCTTCGTCATTCTGGCCGCTGTCTCGGGCTGCCGGGCCCTCGACATCGCCGCCCAGGTCAACATGGTGTTCGTGGTGCTCACCATGCCTTTTGTGCTCTACTCCGGGTATGTCGAATGGCAGCAGCGCTACAAGGGCTTTTTGAGCAACCGATTCATCACCAAAATCATCTGTGCGGTGATCGTCACGGTCTGCGCGGTCGGGGTCGTCGTCTGGTGGTGGATCGACCCGGCCGTTGTTCAGCACGCGCCGGCGGGCTTCATTCTGGTCAACATGATCATGCTGGCCGCCGCCGTCGTGGCCGGTTTGATCGGCGGCAAGCTCGTCTTCAAGGATTAGGAGGTTTTTCCCCATGACCAGCACCGTTCATTTCATGGATCTGAGGGCCACCCCCAAAGAGAATCTCTACACCAAGCTGGGCCGCCTGCTGGAGGCGGCCGGAATCGCCGACACCTTCTCCCGGCGGGATCTCGTCGCGATCAAGCTTCATTTCGGTGAAATGGGCAACACGGCCTATATCCGGCCGGTATTCCTGCGCCGCATTGTCGAGGCGGTCAGGTCCCATGGCGGGAACCCCTTTCTGACCGACGCCAATACCCTGTATGCGGGCACCCGCGGCAACGCCGCCGACCACCTCACCACAGCCGTCCGCAACGGCTTCTCCTACGCGGTGGTCGACGCGCCCCTGGTCATCGCCGACGGCCTCCGGGGCAAAAGCGAGACAGCCGTGACCGTCAACCGAAAGCGTTTCAAGGAGGTCTTCATCGGCAACGAGATCGTTCAGGCCGACGCCCTGATCTCCGTGGCCCACTTCAAGGGCCACGAGCTTTCCGGCTTCGGCGGCGCCATCAAGAACGTCGGGATGGGCTGCGCTTCCCGCCGGGGAAAGCTGGCCCAGCACTCCACCGTTTCGCCCCGGGTCGACACGGAAAAATGCATCGCCTGCGGCGACTGTACGGAACACTGCTCCCAGGGCGCTCTCTCGGTCGTCGAAGAATCCGCTGTTCTGGACGCGGAGAAATGCATCGGGTGCGGCGAGTGCATCCTGATCTGCCCCAACGGCGCCATCACCATCCAGTGGGACCAGGCCATTCCCGTCTTCCTCGAAAACATGGTCGAGTATACCGAAGGGGTCCTCAAGGGGAAGGGGAGCCGATCGCTCTTCATCAACTTTATCACCAGCGTGTCGCCGGCCTGCGACTGCTGCGGCTACAACGACACCCCCATCGTCCGGGACATCGGGGTTGTGGCCGCCAGCGACCCCGTGGCCATTGATCAGGCATCCGTGGACCTGGTCAACCAGGAGCGTGCGCTGCCCGATTCCAGCCTGACCGAAAACCAGGGGGCAGGCGAAGACAAGTTCCGGGGGCTCTACCCCAAAGTGGAGTGGCCGGTCCAGCTGGACTATGCCGAAGCCCTCGGCCTCGGGACCCGGAGCTACGAGCTTGTGAAGATATGATCCAACCGAAACCACAAAAGGACCAAGATGATGACAGACGGGGATTTTCAGGCAGTAGGCACGTCTGATGAGAGAATGTTCGGCCCGAGAAAAATCATCGTCTGCGGATTCTCCGCGGACGACCAGGAGGCGTTCCGGGAGATGACGGCGGCCATCGGGCTGGCCGACCTGCCCATGGTGTTTGCTTCAGAGGGCCAGGCGGCGGCAACCCTGGGAGAGATTGTCGACCTGCCCGACGGGCAGGGGTACGGGCAGGCATCCGCGCTGGAGCGGGCGGTGGTCCTTTCCGGACTCACCGAAAAGGAGCTCCACGCCGTCATGGCCGGCTATCGAAGCCTCGGCCAGCCGGGGCCGCTGTGGGCCACGATCACCGAGAATTCGATCGGCTGGCCCCTGTCGGCGCTGCTGAAGGAGCTTGCCGCCGAACGTGCGGCCTTTCTGAAGCGCCAGTCGCGATAGGCGACGTCGCACAGGCCGCGCAGGGCCCCGGCACGACGGCGCCCCCTACTTCATCCGCTTCAACCCCTTGATTACCAGCGGGGCATTCTGGATGACCGACTCCATCTCGGCAATCTTGCGCTTGATCCGGGCGATCTGGATGTGATTGTCCTCGCCCATCGCTGCACGGGCCATGCAGTCGCCGAGTTTTTCCCGAAGGCGAGGCAGCCATTTGTGGGCGTCTTCCAGCTCTTTCCGCGTCTCACACATGACTGCCTCGATCCTTTTTACCTGCGTGTCATTTAATGAAAATTCTGTTTCCATAGTATCCTTTCCTTTTGTTTGGTCTTCGGTTCCCATCCCCAGGCGCCATCGCCATCGGGCCGGCAAACGCCGGCGTACCCCGTCAATCCTGCGGACCGATGTTTTCCGCGAATCTCCGCGCCTGCAGGCCGCATCACGGCCTGCACCTCACGACAGTGTAAACGTGCCTTAGATTCCTGCAGGGCAGAATGCCGCTGCAGCTATCGATGGTATTATATCGGAGGTTGATCGCGGGCAGGTGGTGCTGGGGACGAGAATGATACCGCTTGCGCCCAGCGATCAATTTTCGCTATAATATCTTTTATTGAAAATATTGTCAAGGCGGGCCTTTCGGCGAGAATGCCGGAATGGCCCGATGAGCCCGGTTTCCAGTAGGGATACCGCACAGATGCATTGGATTGGAGGATAACAGCTTCCCATGGCGCCCGACAGATATGCCCCCCACCCCCCCCAGGCCAAGAGCGGCGAAAAGATCACCGACCAGGTCCTGCTCGCCATCCGACAGATTACCCAGGCCATCGACCTGCACTCAAGGTACCTGGCCAAGCACCATGGATTGACGGGCCCCCAGCTGATCATCCTCAAGCAAATCGGCAAAACCGGTGAAATGACCGTGAGTGAGGTGGCCAAGGCCATCAGCCTGAGCCAGTCCACCGTAACGGGGATCCTGGCCCGCCTCGAAAAGCGGGGAATGATCGTCCGCCGCAAAAGCGAAGCGGACCGGCGCGCGGTAAAGGTCGACCTCACCCCGGAATGCCGTCAGTTCCTGTCCGCCGCCCCGCCGCCGCTGCAGGAGAAATTCCTCGTGGGATTCAACAACCTCGACAGCTGGGAGCAGCTGATGATCCTGAGCGCCCTCCAGCGACTCGTCCAGCTCATGAACGCCGACGACATCCACGCTGCCCCGATCCTGGCCACCGGCCCCATCGAACCGGTGGATCCGGCCCAGGCCCCGTGATTTCCACGGCGGCTTCACGGATGAAAATGGGGGCTTGACAGAATCCATCCGCTGCGTAAGGGTTAGCGCTGCATCACGTCCGGATCTTTCCCGGCGGGGGATGCGGACACGAGATTCATCTGTTAAGGAGGCCCCATGGCATCGGACTGGACGCGGCACCACGCCGAGAAATCGCTGGAGCGGATACTCCCCAGGATTCAGAAGGACCTGGAGAACGAGATTTTCAGTGCCTCAGAGGAATGGAACCAATTTGAGCACCGTCTCCGGCGGGAGTTTCCCCGCCTGTTTCAAATCCTCGTCGAACTTTACGGCGGGCACTACGACTTTTTTTTCCATCTGGAAGCGCTGCTGGCCGCCACGGCCCGGAGCTGGATGACGCGCCCCGAAGACCTCAAGGCCCTGGACGCCGAGCGCGAATCCCGGCCGGACTGGTTTCTCGGCCAGGAGGTGGTCGGCGGCGCCCTCTACGTCGACCTTTTCAGCGACAACCTGGCCGGCCTCGGCGACCATATCGACTACTTCAAGGCGATGGGCCTCTCCTATCTTCATCTGATGCCCCTTTTCGCCGTCCCCCACGACGACAACGACGGGGGCTATGCCGTCAGCGACTACCGCGCCGTCAACCCCGAACTGGGCACCATGGCGCAGCTTGCTGAAGTGGCCCAACGGCTGCGCAGCGAAGGCATCAGCCTGGTGCTCGACTTCGTCTTCAACCATACCTCCGACGAGCACGCGTGGGCCCGCGCCGCCGCATCCGGAAATTCCGAATACCAGGCCTTTTACCACATCTTCCCGGACCGGCACATGCCCGATCAGTACGAGCGTCACCTGCGGGACATCTTTCCCACCGTCCGCAGGGGCAGCTTCACCTGGCACGAGGGCATGGGCCAGTGGGTCTGGACGACATTCAACAGCTTCCAGTGGGATCTCAACTATGGCAACCCGGCCGTATTCCGGGCCATGGTTGAAGAGATGCTCTTTCTGGCCAACACCGGAGTGGAGGTGCTCCGGCTGGATGCCGTGGCCTTCATCTGGAAGCGCCTGGGCACCGACTGCGAAAACCAGCCCGAAGCCCACAAGATCATCCAGGCCTTCAATGCCCTGGCGCGAATGGCGGCGCCGGCCCTGCTATTCAAATCCGAGGCCATCGTCCACCCCGACGAGGTGCTTCGCTACATCGATCCCTGGGAGTGCCAGCTCTCCTACAATCCCATGCTTATGGCACTCCTCTGGGAAGCCCTGGCCACCCGGCAGCCCCGGCTGCTCGAAATCGCCATGCACAACCGGAGCCGCATCCCCGAAGGCTGCACCTGGGTCAACTACCTCCGGTGCCATGACGACATCGGCTGGACCTTCGACGACAGCGACGCACGAAGCATCGGCATCGATCCGGGGGCCCACCGGCACTTTCTCAATGAATTCTACACCGGCCAGTTTCCCGGCTCTTTCGCCACGGGCCTGCCCTTCCAATTCAACCCGGCCAACGGGGACCTCCGGATCTCGGGAACCCTCGCCTCCCTGGCCGGGCTTGAGCAGGCTGTCGAGGCGGAGGACCCGCATCTCGTCGATATGGCGGTCCGCCGCATCATCATGCTGCGGAGCATCGTCATGAGCATCGGCGGCATCCCGCTGATCTACCTGGGGGAGGAATGGGGCCTGTTGAATGACTACTCCTTTGCCACCGATGAACGCAAGGCCCGCGACAGCCGCTGGGTCCACCGGCCCAAGACCCACTGGGAGGAGGTGGCACGATGGGAGGCGCCCGGAACCCTTGGGCGGCGCATCTACGACGAGACGGCGCAGCTCATTCGCCTCCGCAAGCAGCTCCGGGCCCTGTACAACGGGGGTATGGAGGTCATGAGCACCCAGAACCCCCATCTTTTCGGCTACATCCGCCAGAAAAACGGCCAGCGGCTTCTGATCATCAACAATTTTTCGGAGCACCCCCAGACCATGGCGGAAAACCGCCTGCGGCTTTATGGCCCGGGATACCGGTTCATCGACCATATCACCGGGGAGACGCACTCGGCAAAAGCACCGCTGCAGATAGGCCCATACCAGTTTCTATGGCTGGAAAACAAGCCCGCCTAAACCTATGGAGAGCCCGGGTGTCGCGGCCAATGCCGACATTGTCCGGACACCCCATTGTTGGATCACCACACCAGCGCGCCATAGATCCAGCCTTTATCTCCGTCGGCGTGCTGCACCCGGATCCATTTCCCCGTGCGCTTGAGCACCCGGAAGGGGACACCGCGCTCGGCAGTGAAAACCACAGGGTTTTTTAGGCCGGGCCCGGATCGAACGTTGCAGGTGCCCTTTCGGACGACAACGCTGGGGGTTTTGCTGGTCAGGCTGGCATATATCCAGCCCTTGTCGCCTTCGAAGTCGACGAACCGGTACCATTTTCCGGATTTTTTGATAATCTGGAGGGGAAAGTATTTTTCGACCGTCCAGAGGATGGCGTAGCGGGTGCCCGGTCCGGAGCGGATGTTGGCGACGGACGCCTTTACGGCGCGGCGTTCAGCTGCGGCGGCGCCGACCGACAGGATCGCCGCCAGCAGCAGCGTGCATGCGGCGGTAAAGATACGTCGATACCCGGTTTTCATCTGTATACCTCCGAATGATCCTGCACCGGCCGGTCTACCACAAACGGCCGGCTATTCGATTGCGTATTCAATGGCCTGGGGCCGCCCGCGGCGCTGAATCTGAATGACGGCCCGGGAAGCGGTCTTCAAATCGCTATAGAACCTCAGGGCGTCGTCGACACTGCGGACGGGGACGTCATCGACCCCTGTGATGACGTCGCCGCTGCGAAGCCCCATCTCCCGGAAGACCGAATTGCGCCTTACGCGCGAGACCCGGATGCCGTAGGGCTTGCCGTTCCGGAAATAGGGCCGGAAGCGGGCCTGCTTCATGAGCTCGCCGAGATTCCCTGCAGCCTGCTCCAGCCGATCGCGGGAGAGGGTGACGCGCCGCCGGGGAGCCGTTCGGGGCCTACCGGCGGATCCGACCGAAGGGGACGACCGGCGGATGACCCTGCGCCGGCCGCTGAACTTCTCCATTTTCAGCACCTCGTCCCGGCCGTTGACGGCCAGAACAACCTTGTCCCGGAGGATGCGCTTGATAACGGCGTCCTGGACCGCGTCGCCCACCGCATAAAGCTTATGGCGGCGTTTTTTCGGCTGCTCGATGACCGCATAGGAGGAGGCGCTGTCACCGGTTACCGTCCCCCAGAGCCGAATGTTCAGGGAGGTGTCCGCCATCTTCTCGACATCGGCGGGAGGGGGCGGCGCCGGGGGCTTCGACGACGGGGCCGCCGGCGTCCGGAACAGGTTGCGGCGACGGATATGGTCATAATGGGATAGCGGGGGGAAGGCCGCCGCTCCCCCGGCGTTTTCGGCCCGGCCGGAGACCCGTTGCGGCTGGGAAACCAACGGCGCCATCCGGGACGTTGCCGTTTTGTAGAAAAGACCCACGGCAAAATAGGATGCCATAATGATAAAGGCCAGATTGAGCGCCATGATACCCCATTTCATGTCCTGTTGGTTCCCGATGAACTCCTCCCGAAAAGCGGCCCTGATGTGTGTAACAGCGCCCGACAGATGTTGCTGGGGCCAGGGGCATGGCGCCTTGGTCGAGACCATGTAGATGAGCGCCAACATTTATTTGCATTCAACTTTTTTTTCACCCCTGATGTTCTTCCGGATCGTCAAAATACCCCAGTATATACAGCAAAATTCGATGATATGCTTCCAGCCTTCGGGGCAAAAATATATGATGTACTAAAATTATTGTCAATGGGATCTGCACCGAAATGGCGACGCCGGCGGCAGCCTCTGACGCGCTGGAAGCCGGGATTCACCGCCGCTTCGCTTTTGCAGGGGAGTGCGACACCGGCCGTCGGACGGACGGCGGAACATTCTTTCAATTGAAAATTCCTTCGACAGTCGCTATACTCAAATTCAGCATCCTGGAATTTTTTGCAAATTGAAATCTTCCTGCCCAGACAGCCGCCGCCGGATTCGTCCCCATAGAGACCGGCGGAACCATACACCTGCAACACCAGGAGAGCCGAGATGATACTTGCCGTAGGAGAAATCCTGTTTGACTATTTTCCAGAGGGCAAGCGCCTGGGGGGCGCGCCGTTCAATTTTGCCGCCCATCTCAAGTCGCTGGGCCTCCCCGTAACCTTCGTCAGCCGGGTGGGCATGGATGCTGACGGTGATGAGATCCTGGATGCCATCGCACGGCGGGGATTTGATCCCGCAGCCATCCAGCGGGATCCGGAGCGGCCCACCGGCCGCGTAACCGTGGCGCTGGACGAAAACGGCGTCCCGGAATTCACCATCGTCCCCGACGTCGCATATGACCGCCTGGCCTACACCGAGGCCTTGGCCGCCGTCCTGTCCCAGCCACCGGACATGATCTATTTCGGGACCCTGATCCAGCGGTCGGAGGCCGCCCCCACCGTCATGAAGATTCTCGAAACCCGCCCCCCGTCCACCCGGTGCATCTGCGACCTCAATCTCCGGGAAGACTGCTACGACATGAACAGCATCACCAGGTCCCTGATCCACAGCGACATCCTCAAGCTGAGCGACGGCGAACTGTCCATCCTCCAGGAACGCTTTGATGTCCAGACCACGCCGGAACGCTTCATCGACGACCTCATGCACAACTTTTCCATCGCATGGGTCAGCCTCACCAGCGGGGTCCAAGGGTCGACCCTCTTCACCCGGGACGGTGTCTTCGCCGTCGCCCCGGACAAGACGGATACGGTGGTCGACACGGTGGGCGCCGGCGATGGATACGCCGCCATCCTGGCCGCCGGCCGCCTGCTCGGATGGCCGCCGGACCTTATCCTGCGCCGTGCCGCCCGGTTTGCCGGCGCCCTCTGTCGGCTCCCGGGCGCGATCCCCGACGAGCCTGACTTCTACCAGCCTTTTCGCAGTTGGATGAGAACAGGAGGTGACGCATGAGCCGAGGTCTCTATTTTCAACTCTTCAGCGTCCACGGTCTGCTCCGTTACGAGGCCATGGAACTGGGGCGGGATGCCGACACCGGCGGGCAGATCAAGTACGTGGTAGAATTGGCCGAGGCCCTCAGCCGGAACGAGAAAGTCGATCAGGTCGATCTCTTCACCCGCCTGATCGCCGACAAACAGGTCTCCGAAGACTACAGCCGCCCGGTGGAGCAGATATCCGACAAGTGCCGGATCATCCGGATGCAGTGCGGCGGGAAGAAATATATGCGGAAGGAGCTCCTCTGGCCCCACCTGGACGAGTACATCGACAAGACCATCCAGTTCATCAAGCGGGAGGGGCGGCGCCCCGACATCGTCCATGGGCACTACGCCGACGCGGGATATGTGGCCATCACCCTTTCGGAGTATTTCGGGATACCCTTCATCTACACCGGGCACTCCCTGGGGCACCCCAAGAAAAAGCGCCTCCTCAACGAGGGCATGACCGAAGCGGAGATGCAGAAGCGGCTCTCCCTGGACCACCGCATCGCCGTGGAGGAGGAGATCCTCAAGAACGCCGATCTCGTCATCGCCTCCACACGGCAGGAGGTGGAGCAGCAGTACGGCATGTACCGGAGCAAGGACCTGGCACGGTATGCCGTCATCCCGCCGGGCATCAACCTTCGGCATTTCTACCCCTACCACCGGAACATGCTCCCCTCGGTCCAGAAAAGCGATGAGTGCCTGATGGCCTACGGGGGCGTGGTGGAGGAGCTCAATCGATTCTTCATCTTTCCGGACAAGCCCCTGATCCTCGCCCTCTGCCGGGCGGACAAGCGAAAGAACATCACCGGACTCATCAATGCCTACGGCACCGACAAGGAGCTCCAGGCCATGGCCAACCTGGCCATCTTCGCGGGAATCCGCAAGAACATCCAGGAGATGGAGGAGAACGAAAAAGAGGTCCTCACCGACATGCTCCTCCAGATGGACCGCTACGATCTCTATGGCAGGATGGCCATCCCCAAGAAGCACGACTTCACCTACGAAGTGCCGGAACTCTACCGGATCACGGCCGAACGGAAGGGCGTCTTCGTCAACTGCGCCCTGGTGGAGCCCTTCGGCCTCACGCTCATCGAGGCGTCTTCGTGCGGGGTGCCCATCGTGGCAACCAATGACGGCGGTCCCCGGGACATCGTCCAGAACTGCGAAAACGGCATTCTGGTCGACCCCAAGAACCCACGGGAGATCAGCAGCGCCGTCAAGCGCATCATCGCGGACCACGATCTCTGGCGGCAGTACTCCGACAGCGGCATCCGGGGGGTGCATGAGCACTACAGCTGGAACGCCCATGTCGACAGCTACGTGAAGGAGATCGAAACCTTCGATCGGTTCGGCGGCCGGGAGGTCTTCAAGCGCTCCACCCGGAACCCGGTGGGCGAACGGCTGACCCGGCTGGAGTATCTCGTCATATCGGACATCGACAACACCCTGATGGGGGACGACGACGCCCTCGACACCCTTCTGGCGCTGTTGGAAAAGCACCGGGAGAATATCGGGTTCGGCATCGCCTCGGGCCGGTCCATCCGCTCGACCAAGGCGCTCTTCAAGCGAAAGGGACTGCCGCTGCCCGAGGTGCTCATCACCTCGGTGGGCTCGGAAATCTACTACCGCTCCGATGGGTTCGCCGACAAGGGCTGGCAGAGCCACATCTCCAAATGGTGGCGCCGGGAAAAGATCGAAAGGCTGCTGGCCGAACTCGATTTCCTCGAGCTGCAGGAGCCCGAACACCAGTTCCCCCACAAGCTGAGCTACTATATGGCGCCGGGCCGGGACCGCATCCCAAGGGTCAACTCGGTGCTGAACCAGAACAAATGCCACTGCACGGTCATCTACTCCCACGATAAATATCTCGACATCCTCCCCCACCGGGCATCCAAAGGCAAGGCTGTCCGCTACCTCAGCTACAAATGGGACATTCCCCTGAAGAATATCATGGTCTGCGGAGATTCGGGCAATGACCGCGAGATGCTGATCGGAAGCCCCATGGGGGTGGTGGTGGGCAACTATGCTTCGGAACTCGAATCCCTCAAGGGAAAACGGCGGATCTATTTTTCACCCAAAAACTATGCGGCCGGGATCATCGATGGCCTGGGCCATTTCGGCCTCATCAGCGAGAATTGACATGATGCCTCTACTTGACAGACTGATACCGGAAAACGAACAGAAAGACTTCAAGGACTTCATCTTCATCCTCTGCAGCCTGGAGCGGAAATACCTGCTGCGAAACGACATCCTGCTGAAATTCAGGGAGGTTTTCGAGGACCGGGACGAAGCCTTCCTCTCCCGTTCCGAGACGGCCCGATTCCTGGACCGGGTGCCGGAGATGTTCATCATCGACGGCGCGCTGCTCATCCTCCACCGGCATGCCATCGCCAAGTACCGGTTCTACCAGACCAACTGCCACTGCGAATTCATGGAGGAGATCTCCACCGCCGACTACCTCAAGCGCAAGGACAGCTTTGTCAAGGGCAAGGATGCCTGGCGCCACCGGGCCCCCCTCAAGATCGACTTCATGCCCTTCTATGACTACTCCCCGTCCATGCGGGACAGCAAAAGCATCGGCAGCGGAATCCGCTTCCTCAACAAGCACCTCTCGAGCAGCCTCTTCCAGGCGCCGGAAAAATGGGGCCGGAAACTCTTCGACTTCATCAAGATCCACAAGATCAACAGCAGCCCTCTCCTGATCAACGGCAGCATCCTGACCACGGTTCCGGAGTTTATGGACGAGCTGGAGAAGGCCATCGACTGGCTGGGCGGGCAGCCGCCGGAAACCCCGTATCACGCCTTCGAGGGCCGCCTGAAAAAACGGGGGTTCGAGGAGGGGTGGGGCCGGGACGTGGCCCGGGCCCGGGAGACGATGTCCCTGGTCTACGATCTCTTCAACGAGCCGGACAGCGATCTGCTGGAACGATTCATCTCCCGCATTCCCATGATCTCCAAGATCGCCATCATCTCCCCCCACGGGTGGTTCGGCCAGGAGAACGTCCTGGGCCGCCCCGACACCGGCGGTCAGGTCATCTATATCCTGGACCAGGTCCGGGCCCTGGAGAAATACCTGATCCAGCGCTTCCAGCTGGCAGGCGTACACGTCATGCCCAAGATCATCGTGCTGACCCGCCTGATCCCCGACGCGGACGACACCACCTGCGACCACCGCACCGAAAAGATCCACGGCACCCAAAACTGCTGGATCCTGCGCCTCCCCTTCCGAGATCCGAGCATGGCTGCGGTGCGTCACTGGATCTCCCGGTTTAATATCTGGCCCTACCTCGACCGGTTCGCCTATGACGCCCGCCGGGAGCTCGTCAGCGAATTCGAGGGCCGGCCCGATCTCATCATCGGGAACTACTCCGACGGCAACCTGGTGGCCAGCCTCCTGTCGGATCGGCTCGACGTCATCCAGTGCACCATCGCCCACGCCCTGGAGAAGACCAAATACCTCTTCTCGGATCTCTACTGGGAGGGCATGGAGGAGGACTATCGCTTCTCGCTCCAGTTCACTGCGGATATGATCGCCATGAACAAGTCCGACTTCATCATCACCAGCACCTACCAGGAGATCGCCGGCACCGACACCACCGTGGGCCAGTATGAATCCTACCAGTTCTTCACCCTGCCGGGGCTCTACCAGGCCGTGGGAGGCGTCAACCTCTTCAACCCCAAGTTCAACATCGTCCCGCCGGGGGTCGATGAAAACAACTATTACCCCTACCACGAAAAAGAGCGGCGGGTGGACGGAAGCAGCCATCACTGGGAGAAGCGCCTCTTCACCGGCAAGGAAAAGGATATCGTCGGCTACCTCGAGGATCCTGACAAGCCGCCCATCTTCACCATGGCGCGGCTGGACAAGATCAAGAACATCACCGGGCTCATCCGGGCCTTCGGGGGCCACCAGCCGCTTCGGGAGCACTGCAACCTCGTGTTCGCCGCCGGCACCACGCGCATCGAGGCATCCCAGGACCGGGAGGAGAAGGAGCAGATCCAGGAGGCCCACGACCTCATCGAAAAGCTGGATCTCCACGGCCGGGTGCGATGGCTGCCCAGCGTTGAGAAAAGCGAGACCGGCGAGGTCTACCGGCTTATCGCCGACCGGGGCGGCGTCTTTGTCCAGCCGGCGCTCTTCGAGGCCTTCGGCTTGACCATCCTCGAGGCAATGCTGTCGGGG
This sequence comes from uncultured Desulfococcus sp., assembly GCA_913060435.1. Taxonomy (GTDB): domain Bacteria; phylum Desulfobacterota; class Desulfobacteria; order Desulfobacterales; family Desulfococcaceae; genus Desulfococcus. Next base: position 3,182 of record CAJXSB010000012.1, on the reverse strand, counting down.
CTGCCCACCTTCGGCCCCGAGTTCGGCGGCCCCTCGGAGATCATCGAGGACGGCCGGAGCGGATACCTGATGAACACCAGCAAGCCCGAGCTCATCGCCGAGACGATCTGGTCGTTTTTCGAGGCATGCCGGGAGGACCCGGGCCACTGGAAAGCGATCTCCGAAGCCGGCATCCGGCGGGTTCGGGAGCATTTCACATGGGAGCTCTACTCCGAGAAGCTCATGACCCTCACCAAGCTTTACGGCTTCTGGCGATTCAGCGCAGCGGAGGAGGGAATGGTCAAGCTCGACCGCTACTGCGACCTCATCTACCATTTGCTGCTCAAGGGCCGGGCCGAATCGAATACCGCGGTGTAGGGGCCTGCACCGTCGATATCCGGAAGCGGCGGGCCGGTGCCACCCCTGTCAGGCAATGAACTCGGCGAGCCTGCTGTGCCGCGCCTTCAGGCGGCGGAGCAGGCGGTCGTACCGACGGATCTGCAGAATCGACTTGGTGATCAGGTATACCCCCAGCACCACCAGGCCCGCGCACAGCGCCAGCAGTGCTGCAAACAGCTGCACAACCTGGGCGATGTCATAGTATTTGGATGTCGCGATCAGCAGGCTCAGCACCGACAGCGGCAGGGCGAAAACGGCGATTCCCGTCCGCAGGGCCGCAAGCGACGTCCGTTTTTCGGCCAGAATCAGCTGGGCCTCGTTGATGATGATGGCATCTGCTCCCGTGGGCGTCTCCGTTTTCGGGTGTTCATGCTGCGTTGCCCTCATCTTTTTGTTCACAGCCTCATTCGAAACAGGCATCCTTTTTTCCCCTGGATGATGCGCTTCATTTCCAGAACGGCCCGCAAGGCTCTCATGGCAGCCGTTTCCGAGGCGGAAGAGGCGCTTCCGGCCCGGCAGCGAACGACCGATCAGAAAAAAATTCCCGCATAAAGCGAACAGCTTATCTTGACCTCGATGCGCTTCCCATTGTTTCATCCGGGGGCGCCCCCTTCAGAATCTCCTCCTCCGCCTGGAGCCAGTTCTCCACGGCATGGCCTTCGGGGCGGCCTTCCTGCTGATAGATTTCATAGGCCCGCCTGGCGATCTCCGCCCGGATATCGACGGACTTCACGGAAGGCCGCGACGGTTCAATAGGATCGAACAACCGGTAAGCGAGCAGCTTCAAACGGTCGCTCACGAGGAACCAGATCAGGGCATAGCCCCAGACGAAGGCGGCCCATCCCCAGCCGATAGGCGTCATGAACAGCCCGTAGACGGCAATCAACGTCGCCGCGATCTGGGTGCCCAGGACAGCCAACCACAGAACCCGCCCGGGACGGATGGACCAGAACGGGCCGCGGGTACGCGTCAGGAAGATCGTCAGGTGCCCGGCCACCGAGAGCATCAGGTACATCAGTGTCTGGATGTGCGACCGGTCGAGGTGATAGACCCGCTCCCCGAGATAGAAGAGACCGAAGGAGGCCACAGGTCCGATGATGCCGAGCACTGTGGCGACCCCCAGCACCATGCGCATGTTCCAGGATTCGGGTTCGTCCTGGTAGCGCACGTTGTCGTAGGCAATGGAGAGGATCGCCCCGTCGTTGAGCAGTGCCAGCATCACGATCATGACCGCCGTCATCGGGTAGAAGTTGAAGACCAGGATCGCTATCGTCATGAACAGAAGGACGCGCAGCGTTTCGGCGATGCGGTAGATGGCATAGCTGTTCATCCGCTGGAAGATCTTGCGGCTCTCCTTGACCGCGTCGATGATCACCGACAGGCCGGGGGTCGTCAGCACAATGTCCGCGGCCGTCCGGGCCGCGTCCGTGGCGCCCGATACGGCAATGCCGCAGTCGGCCTTCTTCAGCGCGGGAGCGTCGTTGACGCCGTCCCCCGTCATGCCGACGATATGGCCGCGCTGCTGCAGGACGTCGACGATATGGAACTTGTGTTCGGGGAAGACCTGGGCGAAGCCGTCCATCTTCTCGATAGACTCCGCCATCCGGCCCGTCTCGTGGTGCTTGGTGTCGCCAAATCCCGCGGCATCGAGGATATTGGCGCCCAGCCCCAGCTTCCCGGCGGTTTCCCGGGCGATGGCAACCTGGTCGCCCGTCACCATCTTGACGTTGACCCCCATCTCCCGGGCGGTGGCGATGGTCTGGCGGGCTTCATCCCGGGGCGGATCGAACAGGGGCAGCACCCCCAGAAACCGCCACGGCCCGTCCCCATCGGCCCGGGCCACGCCCAGGGACCGGAACCCGCGGGCCGCAAATTCGTTGACAGCGCCTTCGACGGCGGGCCTTACCGCCCCGGCATTATCCGACATCTCCAGGATCACCTGGGGGGCGCCCTTGGTCACCCTGAAATGCTCCCCGTCCGGCGCCTCGACGGCAGCTTCGGTGCGCTTGCCCACGGGGTCGAAAGGCTTGAAATGGGTCACCCGGTATCCGTCCAGGCCTCCACCCGCTTTCAGGCCGTCCAGCACGGCCATGTCGATGGTGTCCTTGTTTTCCGCACGCGACGCCAGGGCTGCATTGAGGATGATCTCGTCGCCGGGAATGCCATCCGCGCTGAAGGGCTCGCCCAGGGTCAGGCGGTTCTGGGTCAGGGTGCCGGTCTTGTCCGCGCAGAGCACGTCCACCCCCGCCAACTCCTCAATGGACGCCAGCCGGGTCACGATCGCCTCTTTCCTGGCCAGCAGGCGGGCGCCGATGGCCATGGTCACGGACAGCACCGTCGGCATGGCCACGGGAATGGCGGCCACGGTCAGCACCAGCGCGAACTGGAGCATGGTGAGGAGCACATCACCGCGGAAGAGCCCCACCATAATGATCACCGACACCAGCGTCAGAGCAAGAAAAATCAGGTAGTTGCCGATCTTCAGGACGGCGCGCTGGAAGTGGCTGACGGTATTGGCCTCCTGCACCAGCTGGGCCGTCTTGCCGAAATAGGTGTTCCCGCCGGTGGCATAGACCAGGGCCTCGATCTCGCCCTGGCGGACGATCCCGCCCGAGAAGACCGCTTCGCCGGTCTTTCGCCGTACCGGGAGCGACTCGCCCGTCAGCGCGGACTGGTCCACCTCGACGGGATCACCTGCCAGAAGCCGCGCATCCGCCGGCACGATATCTCCCAGACGAAGACGGATAACATCGCCCGGCACCAGTTCACGCGCCGACGGATTGACCCAATTCCCATCCCGTTTT
>CAJXSB010000011.1 GCA_913060435.1 uncultured Desulfococcus sp. | reverse complement strand
TCCGCGGCCGGGCCCTCGCCCTCGACCAGCGTCGACTGGTCGATGCGCGGGTCGCCGGCCCAGTTGAACAGCTGGCTGGGCGGGCCTCCCGCGCCGGACAGGTCGCCGGTCGGCTCGAAGTCCTTCGCGAGCACGGAGCCCATCACCTGGACGCCGCCCTCGGCGCGCTCGACGCCGTCGACGTCGCGCACGGCCTGGAGGTCCGAGGCGGAGAAGATCGAGTCCGCGGCCGCGAACGGGTCCTCGTCCTCGGCGGCGGCGTCGGGTGCCTCCTCGACGATCACGTCGGTGCCGGCGTAGATCTCCTCGAAGAGCTTGCTGAACCCGCTCGACAGCGCGTTCGTGAGCGTGAACGTGGCCGCGGCGAGGGCCACGCCCAGCGCCACGGCGATGGCGGTCAGGACCAGCCGCTTGGGGTTGTGCCTGACTGATTTGACGGCGAGCCGGAACATCAGTGCCCCATCTGCTTCATGCGGTCGAGCACGCGCTCCGCGGTGGGCTCGCGCATCTCGTCCACGATCCGCCCGTCCTCGAGGAACAGGATGCGGTCCGCGTACGACGCCGCGGTCGGGTCGTGCGTGACCATGACGATGGTCTGGTGGAACTCCTTGACCGCGCGGCGCATGAAGCCCAGCAGCTCGGCGCCCGAACGCGAGTCCAGGTTGCCGGACGGCTCGTCGGCGAAGATCAGCTCGGGGCGGGCGACGAGCGCGCGCGCGACGGCGACGCGCTGCTGCTGGCCGCCCGACAGCTCGGCAGGCAGGTGCGTGAGCCGGTCGCCCAGGCCCAGGATGTCGATGATCTCGCCGAACCATGCGTCGTCGACCTTCTTGCCCGCGATGTCGAGCGGCAGCGTGATGTTCTCGCGCGCCGAGAGAGACGGGATGAGGTTGAAGGCCTGGAAGACGAAGCCGATCTTGTCGCGGCGGACCTGCGTCACCTTGTCCTCGGGCAGCGCGGTGAGGGAGGTCTCGCCGATCCACGTCTCGCCCGCGGTGAGGCGGTCCAGGCCGGCGAGCGTGTGCAGCAGCGTGGACTTGCCGGAGCCCGAGGGCCCCATGATCGCCGTGAACTCCGAGGTGGCGATGTCGACGTCGAGGCCCATCTGAACCAGAAGCTCCCTGGCGACCTCCTGGTTGATGTCGTTGTCCTCGACCAGGAGCACCCGGGCCCCCTGGATCCCTGCCTGCTTTTCCGAGGTCATGCCGTCGGCCCCCCCGCCTTCAGCGCGCCCTTCCACGGCCCTGCCGAAAAGGGCCATCACGGCGTTGAACACGGCGGACTGGCTCGCGGGCTTGATCAGAAATCCTTCCAGGCCCACCGTCTCCGCCTCGAGCATCACCTCTTCATGGCCGTAGGCCGTGATCATGATAATGACGGGGATGTGGGGGAGGTTCATGGCGCTTTTGATGCGGCGCGATGTTTCTATGCCGTCTATGCCCGGCATCTTCCAGTCCATGAGCACCAGGGCAAACTCCCGGTCTTCTTCGGCCGCTTTTTCCAGCATGGCCAGGGCGTCTTCGCCGGAGTCGGCCGTGGCGACGCTGAAGGACATCGACTCGAGGTAGCTCCTCAAAATGGTCTGCGAGGTTTTGCTGTCATCGACCACCAGGACCCGCATTCCCTCGAGGTCGCCGACATACTGCCGGTATCGCTGCCGGCGGCCCTCGTCCTGCTTCAGGCCGAAAACCGCCGTAAAGGTGAACGACGACCCCTTGCCTTCTTCGGACGTGAAGGTGATTTCCCCGCCCATCAGGTCCACGAGCCGTTTGCTGATGATCAGCCCCAGCCCCGTTCCCCCGTATTTCCGGGTGGTGGAGGTGTCGGCCTGGCTGAATGCGTGGAACAGCTTTTCCGCCTGTTTCGGGCTCATCCCGATGCCGGTGTCGCGAACCGTGAAGCGGAGGATCGCCTTGTCGTTTTCCTGACGGACCAGCCCGGCCGAGACGAAGACCTCGCCTTCCTCCGTGAATTTGACGGCGTTGCCCACGAGATTGGTCAGCACCTGGCCCAGCCGAAGGGGGTCTCCCACGAGATTCATGGGCATTTCCGGCGCGGTGGCGATGATCAGTTCCAGTCCCTTATTCTGGGTCTTGACGGAGATCAGGTTGGCCAGGTTGTCCAGGACGTCCTCCAGATGAAATTCGATCTGTTCGATGTCCAGCTTGCCGGCTTCGATCTTGGAAAAGTCGAGGATGTCGTTGATAATCCGGAGCAGGGTATAGGCGGAGGTGTTGATATTCCTCAGGTAGTCCCGCTGCTGGGGGGAAAGGTCGGTGCGGAGGGCCAGATAGGCCATCCCGATGATGGCATTCATGGGGGTTCGGATCTCATGGCTCATGTTGGCCAGGAAGACGCTTTTGGCACGGTTGGCCTTGTCCGCCGCCTGGCGGGCCTGGCGCAGCTCCGCTTCGGTTTTTTTCAGATAGGTGATGTCCGTTGCAATGCCGCAGACGGCGATGGGATCTCCGTCGACGCCGAAAACTGGAAATTTGATCGACAGGAAGGTGAGTCCCTTGTGCTCAATGAACTCCTCCTCCTGGACGGTCTCTCTGGATTCGAGGACGGCGAGGTCGTGCTGCCGGAAAAAATCGGCGCTCTCCTTTGGAAAAATCTCGTGGGTGGTCTTTCCGATCACCGCGTCGGGGGACATTTCGAAGGTTTCGCAGAACCGTTCATTGACGAGAATGTAGCGGCCTTTGAGATCCTTGGCGATGATGATGGCGGTGCTGTTGTTGATGATGCCCTGAAGAAACTCTTCGCTCTGCTTCAGGGCGGTCTCCATCTTCTTTCGGTCGGAGATGTCCTTGCTGATACTGATCAGGCCCAGCAGGCGACCCTCCAGATCGTAGAACGGCCGCTTGTCGGAAAGCATCCAACGCGACATTCCATCGGCACCGGCAAAGGGCGCTTCATGGTGTTCAAGGACCTGGCCATTCTCGATGACGGCTTTCTCGAGTTCATGGGATGCCTTGGCCTGATCCGGAGGGAGAACGTCGAAATCGGTCTTCCCCGAAAGATCCTCCCAGTGGGCGTGTCCGGTGAGCGCCGCATAGGCCTGGCTGGCGGCGGTAAACCGATAGGCAGTGTCCTTGATGCAGATAAAATCCGGGGTATGGTCGAGGAGCGCCACAAAATCGCGGCTTCGCTTCCGCATCCGCTCCGCCAGCAAGGTCTGGCGGATAATATAGAAGGCCAGAAGGGAGACCACCAACAGGATCGCCGCCGAGATGGTCGACAGTTTTCTTCGGATCAGGCCGATTTCGGCGTGGACATCCTCGATGTAGATGCCGGTGCCGATGATCCATTGCCAGGGTTCAAAACCTTTAACGTAGGAGAGCTTGGGTACGATCCTTTCGGGGTCGTCCTTCCACTGCCACATATAGTCCACATAACCCGCCCCCTGTTCCCGCACGACGCGGACGAATGCCATAAAGAGGCGTTTGCCGTGGGGATCCTGGAAATTGGAGATGTCCTGCCCCTCCAGGTCCGAACGGTAGGGGTGCATCACCATGCGGGGCTGCATGTCGTTGATCCAGAAATAATCTTTTTTTTCAGGTCCGTAGCGAATATTCCGGATCTCCTCGATGGCCTGCGCCTGCGCCTTCCGCCGGCTCATGACGCCCTCCCGCTCCCACGCCTCGAACGTGGCCAGGATGCTCCATGCCGATTCCGTCAGCTCCCGGATCATCTCGCGCTTCCGCGCCAGGAAGCTCTCCTCCAGGGCCGGAAGGATGACAAAGAAGATGGCGGTCACAAACAGGATAAGGGTCAGCAATGCCGGCAGTCCGATGCGGACTGGGATGGAGTGCGTCAGTCTTTCCTTCAGGTTGTTTTTCATGGCCCCTGCATCGGCGGGCGACGCCCCAGAGCGCCTTTCCCCGGCGCTTCTGTCGAGCCGGATACCCGCCGGCTCCTTTATGTATTTCCCTCCTCCATGCGGGCGGCGATTGTTCACCGCACCAGCCTTTTTCCATGGGATAAACAAAGATAATCATTTTTTTTTGCAGGCCATCCAAGATTCTTGGCACCGGATGTTTCGGCGCCAGGAAAGCCGATATGTCCGGCAGGATATGGGGGGAGATGTTTCGTAAACTCTGGCTTGCACACGCCGTTCCAATGTGATAATCATTGTTATTATGAAACAGTATGTCATCGATCAGCTCCGGCTGGAGGACTACGAGGGCCTAAAGGCGTATCTGGACGAGCGTTTCGACGGTTCGGGGATCGGGGGGCTTTACTGGATTCCCCTGGATGAAAGCATTTACAGCGACATTCAGAAGGCGCATGTCGACTGCCGTCCTTTCTATGTTGCGGTCGAACTGACGGAGGACCGGCTCTCGTGTGAACTCCTCGTCCGGACGACCCGAAAGATGCGGTGCGACTGCATCGCGTATGCCGATGCGGTTCAGCGAAACTGGATCATCGATGTCGTGGATGCCATGCTCGAGCAGCTGGGCATTTCCATTTAGGCGGGGTCCGGACGGATGACGGAGGCGGATGTTGACGGCAGAAAGCGGGGAGATGCGGCCATGTTAAAGATTATCCCTCTGGGCGGCCTCGGAGAGATCGGGCTCAACATGATGGTGGTCGAGTACAAAGAGGACCTCCTGGTCATCGACGCGGGCCTGATGTTTCCAGAGGACTATATGCTGGGGGTCGATCTGGTGATTCCGGACATGGAGTATATCCGGCGGAACAAGCACCGCGTGGTGGGGGTGCTCTTGACCCACGCCCATGAAGACCACATCGGCGCCCTCTCCTATCTGCTTCGCGACGTCAATGTCCCGGTATACGGGACGTCCTTCACCCTCGGTGTCGTCCGGCACAAACTGGACGAGATCGGCCTCCTGCCGCAGGCGGTGCTGCGGGAAGTCCAGCCGGGCCAGCGGCTTTCCATCGGGGCATTTGAGATCGATCTGATCCGGGTAGGACACAGTGTCGTCGACGGCATCGGGCTGGCCATCCGGACCCCCATGGGGCTCGTCGTCCATACCGGTGACTTCAAGATCAGCCACGCGGCCATCGACGGCATGACCACCGACGTCAACAAGTTTGCCCGGTGCGGTGAAGAGGGGGTGCTGGCCCTGCTGTCGGACTCCACCAACGTCGAGAAGGAGGGGTATACCATCTCCGACCGCGAAATCGGCGAAACCCTCAAGGGGGTCATCTCCAAATGCCGGGGCCGGGTCATCGTGGCCCTTTTCGCCTCGAGCATCTCCCGCATCCAGCAGATCATTGACATTGCCCAAGAGAACGGACGCAAAGTGGTCTACAACGGCCGCAGCATCGAGGTAAGCGTCGGCATCGCCAAGTCCCTCGGCTATATCCGAATTCCCGAAGGCATGGAGATCGGCATCGACGATATCGGCAGCTACCCCGACCATCAGGTGGTGCTCATTACCACCGGCAGCCAGGGAGAGCCCATGTCGGCCCTGGCCCGGATGGCGACCGGCATCCATAAACAGATCAAGATCCGTTACGGCGATGTGGTGATCCTGTCGTCGAAGTTCATTCCCGGCAACGAGAAGGCCATCGGGAAGATCATCAACAACCTCTACCGCCGGGGCGCCGATGTGATCTACGAGAAGATATCGGCCATCCACGTGTCGGGGCACGCCTTCCGCGAGGAGCTGAAGCTGATGATCAACCTGACCCGGCCCCGGTATTTCATCCCGATCCACGGCGAATACCGCCATCTGGTGCTCCATGCCCGGCTGGCCGAGGAGATGGGGATTCCCCAGAGCCGTGTAAAGCTTGCCGAGAACGGCCAGGTAATCACGTTCGACGACAGCGGCTGCCGTGTCAGCGAGATGATCCAGACCGGGCGGGTGCTGGTCGACGGCAAGGGTATCGGAGACGTCGGGCGGAGCCTGCTGAAGGAGCGGCGGGTGCTGTCCGAGGACGGCTTTGTGGCCGTCACCATCGCTTTTGATGAAGAGACCGGCATCGTGATGTATGGCCCGGAGGTGATCTCCCGGGGATTTGTCTTCGAGACCGAAACCGGCCACCTGGTGGACGACGCCCAGTGTGTCATCCTGGAGGCCATCGAGGATATTGGTCCGGATGTCCCGGACCGGTTGGAAAAAATCCGGACGCGGATCAAGGGCGATCTCAGAAGATACTTCAACTATACCATCAAGCGCCGCCCCCTCATTCTTCCCTTTGTCCTGGAAATTTAACGCCCAAAATGATGCACATCCGCTCTTCGAGGCGGATCGAGGAGCCTTTTGTCTGAACATCCATGATAGAAGCACGTCACATGCGCAATGAGATCCTGGGAATTTTTCTCTTCTTCCTCGTCGTATTTACCCTGATCAGCCTGGGCTCCTTCCACCCCAAGGACCCATCCATGTTCAATTCAGGGACTTCGGCGGGCGCGGAAAACCTTTTCGGTCTGATCGGGGGGCACACGGCAGGCGCCCTGGTGGGGCTTTTCGGGGCGGGCGCCGGATGGCTGCCGATCCTGCTCGCCATGTTCAGCATCCGAATTTTCCGGAACCGGCCGGAACAGGAGCTCCTGCTTTCGGTCTTCGGCGGGATTCTCCTGATCCTGGTCACCGGGGCGCTTGCGGGCCAGGGGCTCGGCGCCCTGATCCTGCGGGGGGACGAGATCGCAGCCGGGGGGCTTGTCGGCGGCCTGCTGGGCGACCATGTCACCCGTTATTTCGGGGCCGTCGGCGGCGGCATCATCCTGCTGCTGCTGGGGCTGGTCGCCTTCATCATGCTGACGGGCGTCTCCGTGGTGAATCTGATGGGAAGGGCCCTCAAGGTCTTTGCGCCGGGGTGGCAGGCCCTTTCCACACGGATTGACGCGGTGGCGGCGGCCCGGAACGCCCGGAAGCAGGCGGCAGCCGAGTCGGCGGCTCCGGAGACAGCACCGGCGCCGCCCGTGGAGCGCCTCCAGAAGAAAGCCGACGGCGCCGTCCGGCGCAAGGAGGTTGCGGCGGCCGAATCCTCTGCTGCGGAGGCCCCCCGAAAGATACGGCTCCGGATCACCACACCCGATCTGGCGGCACAACAGACGCCTGCCCCCGAAACTTCCGGGGGGACGCAGCTGCTGTTGCCGGAGCCCGGCGGCGGCGGATTTCGGATTCCATCCTCCGATTTCCTGGAGGCGCCGCCGGCCCGGCCGATGTCGGTGGATGCCGGCCATCTGGAGGCCCAGGCCAGAATTCTGGAGAACAAGCTGAACGATTTCGGGGTCAAAGGCGAGGTCGCGAACGTGACGCCCGGGCCGGTGATCACCACGTTTGAGTACAAGCCCGCCCCTGGCGTCAAGATCAACAAAATCGTCAACCTGTCGGACGACCTGGCGCTGGCACTCCGGGCCCTCAGCATCCGCATCGTAGCGCCCATTCCCGGCAAGTCGGTGATCGGCATCGAAATCCCCAACGCCGAACGGGAGATCGTGCGGCTCCGGGAGCTGGTGGAGTCGGCGGCGTTCCAGTCTTCGCCGTCGCACCTCTCCATCTGCATGGGCAAGGACATTGTCGGCAACACGGTGGTGGCGAGCCTCGAAAAAATGCCCCATCTGCTCATCGCCGGCGCTACGGGCACCGGAAAGAGCGTCTTCCTCAACGCGCTGATCTGCAGCTTTCTCTTCAAGGCCTCACCCGACGATGTCAAGCTCATCATGGTTGACCCCAAACGGATCGAGCTCTCCCTGTACGACGGCATCCCCCACCTGATCACGCCGGTGGTGACCGACGTGAAAAAAGCGACCAACGCCCTTTTCTGGGCGGTCTCGGAAATGGAGCGCCGCTATGAGCTGCTTTCAGCGCACAAGGTCCGGAACATCACGCAGTACAACCAGCAGGTTGAAAAAGGCATGGCCGCCCCCGGGGCGGATGAAGGCGAGCCCCCCGAAAGGCTGCCCCTCATCGTCGTCATCATCGATGAGCTGGCCGACCTCATGATGGTGGCCTCCCGAGATGTGGAGGTCGCCTTGATGCGGCTGGCCCAGATGGCCCGGGCCGCCGGGATCCACCTCATCCTCGCGACGCAGCGCCCCTCGGTCGATGTGCTCACCGGCATCATCAAAGCCAATTTTCCCACCCGGCTCACCTTTCAGGTCTCCTCGCGGACCGACTCCCGGACCATCCTCGACGCCAACGGCGCGGAGACCCTCCTCGGCAACGGGGACATGCTCTTCCTGCCGCCGGGAACCGCCAAGCTGAAACGGATTCACGGGGCATACGTCACAGAGGCCGAGCTCGCCCAGATCACGGAATTCCTCAAGGATCAGCTGCCGCCGGAGTACGACGACGCCGTTGTCGAGGCCCAGGCGCCCGGCAAGGAGGACGCCGACGAAGAGACGGAATATGACGAGCGCTATGACGATGCCGTGGCCCTGGTGACCCAAACCCGCCAGGCTTCGATATCCATGGTGCAACGCCACCTCCGCATCGGATACAACCGGGCGGCACGGATTATCGAGGTGATGGAGCGTGAGGGCATCGTCGGACCCGCCGACGGGGCGAAGCCCCGGGAGGTGCTCGTTCAGGGGTATGACGAGATCTCTTGACGCGACCAGAAACCCAACATGCGAGCAATGAACTGCGACACCCATATGCCCGAATCTGTCAAAGGCTTTCTGAGTGTGGAAGAAGGCCTGCGGCTTCACGCCCTCGCCCTCGCAGCGAGCCGGCGCGGCCCCTGCCTTGAAATCGGAAGCTACTGCGGAAAATCGACCGTTTATATCGGTTCGGCCTGCAAGGCCAACCGGGAAGCCCTTTTTGCCGTCGACCACCATGGCGGGTCGGAAGAACAGCAGCCGGGCGAGTGCTATTTCGATCCCGCCCTGTATGATGTCGGGATGGGGCGGGTGGATACCTTCCCGGCCTTTCGGAAGACCCTGGCCCGGGCCGGGCTGGAGGAGACCGTGGTCCCCATGGTCTGCCGCTCGGCGGTGGCGGCGCGGTCCTGGGCGACCCCGCTGTCGCTCGTTTTCATCGACGGCGGCCATGCCTTTGAAACGGTCTACACAGACTACTGCGCCTGGGCCGGGCATGTGATGCCCGGCGGATACCTGGTCATGCACGACATCTTTGAAAATCCCGAAGACGGCGGGCAGGCGCCCTACCGCGTCTACCGGATGGCGCAGGACTCCGGGCTGTTCGAGGCCCTCGACATGACCGAATCGCTGGGCGTGCTCAAACGAAAACGCTGCATGGAGGTGCCGCCGTGAACCAAAACAGCATTCAAAAACGTATTCTCAAAATCCTCGACACCACCCCGGAATTTAAGGCCATTCTGGCGAACGAGGCGCCCATCGGCGACAAAAGACAGAAGGTCCGGTACCTTCTTTCGGATACGCTCAACGCGACGTTCGAGGATAATCCCGCCATTCCGCCGCTGGAGTGGATCCTGACCCGGAATGCCGTCAACGTGCTTCGGTCGATCGTCTCGGGACGGAACGAGCGCCTGGCCGGCTTCAGCCTGCTTCAGTACGTCGACGACCTGATCCACGGAAGGGACCTTGGAGAGCGGCCCCCGCCCGGCCCCGGCTTTTATGCGGAATTCGAACACCTCCTGAAGGCCCTGGCGGGAAAGACCGAGATCTACTGCGACAAGATTCCCGCGTTTCTGAAGCACACCGGGAGGCGGGCCGCGCGGCTGCGGTCGAACGGCCTTTCCCGGATGGCCCGGGATGCGGAGCGGTTCATGTCCCGCTATCCATATGGCCTCGACCGCGCCGTCATCCGGAAGCGGCGGGCCAACCGGCGGCGGATCCTCAAATACTTCGGCGCCGCCGATGGTGACTGGGACCGGTGGAAATGGCACACGAAGCATATCATTCGCGACGCCGGGACCCTGTCGCGGCTCGTCACCCTGACCCATGAGGAGTTCCAGGCGGTGTCGCTGGCCAGGGCCAACCGGATTCCTTTCGGCATTACCCCGCACTATCTTTCCCTGCTCGATCCCGAACCCCATCGAAAGCGCGACTACGCCGTAAGAGCACAGGTGATCCCGCCGCTCTACTATGTCGAGCGGATGAAGGAGCACAAGGAGAACAAGGGATGCTCGATGGACTTCATGCTCGAGCACGACACGTCGCCCATCGACGGCATCACCCGGCGCTACCCGGACATCGTCATCCTCAAGCCGGTGATGACCTGCCCCCAGATCTGCGTCTACTGCCAGCGGAACTGGGAGATCGAGGATGTCTATTCCCGCTCCGCCATGCTGGGGCAGAAGCGGCTGGATGCGGCGCTCCAATGGATCGCGGAGACCCCTGAGATCACGGAGGTGCTGGTCACCGGCGGGGACCCTCTCCTCCTCTCCAATGAAAAGCTTGAAAAGCTGCTTTCGAGGCTGGCCCGGATGGACCATGTGGAGCGGATCCGGATCGGCACGCGCATGCTCGTGACCCTGCCCCAGCGGATTACCGACGCGCTGGTCCGGGGCGTCGGCCGGTTTCACGTCCCCGGGCGGCGGGAGGTCCTCATCGTGACCCATTTCGAGCACCAGTACGAGATCACCCCCGAGTCGATAGCGGCCATCCAGAAATTCCGGCGGGCCGGGATCGGCGTCTATAACCAGATGGTCTACACCTTTTACAATTCCAGGCGGTTCGAGGCCGCCGCCATCCGCCACCATCTGCGCCTGTCGGGTGTCACGCCCTACTACACCTTCAACACCAAGGGCAAGGAGGAGACCGACGACTACCGGGTGCCCATCGCCCGCCTTCTCCAGGAGCAGCACGAAGAGGCGCGGCTCATGCCCGGCACCGTCCGTACGGATGAGATCGTGTTCAACGTCCCGAGGCTGGGAAAGAACTATTTGCGGGCGGGGCAGCATCATGATGTGATTTCGATTCTGCCCGACGGACGGCGGGTGTATGAGTTTCATCCATGGGAGAAGAAACTGTCGCTGGTCGACACCTTTGTCTACACGGATGTATCGATCTATGACTACCTCCTCCGGCTGAAGCGTGTAGGTGAAAATATTCGGGATTACCGCACGATATGGTATTATTACTAGTTTCTGCGGGTCACTCCCCGGTTTTCATGCGGCGATATACTATATTTTTTGGGTCTAAATAAGGTGCCAAAACATAAGGCTTTACAAAAAAGACATTACGGTATAGATCTATACGCCTATGAGAATCCGGTCGCCGGCAAAGCGGTTTTTTGTGCGCAGTGAACTGGAATTCATATCAAAAATGAATATTCGGCTGCAGCGCAGCCTGCCCGTGGATACCACTCATCGGCACAGCACGGCACTGCGCTTGGGCTATATGCAGGTGTACGCTCCCCGTGGCATGGCCGTAAACCGGCACAGGGGAAAGGATTCAGGGAACATCGAAAAGGAGAAAGGGACATGACGGATTCGAGCAGCTGGGACTGGAGCATCGGCAAGCGGCAGATCGCGGACATTACCCAGTGGAAAGAGACGTTCGGGTATGTGGAGGAGCCATATGTCAGCCCGGACGGTGAAAAAATCGCCGCCATCATCAAGACGGAGGACATGGAATTCAGCGTTTGCGAGAACGGCAACGCATGGGAAAATGCCTTCGACAAGGTGTGGTTCCTTCGGTATTCGCCGGACAACCGGCTCACGGGCATCGTTTCGGATACGGCGGAATGGACGCTTGCGGTCGAGGGCGAGGCCTGGGAAAACAAATACGACTTCGCCTGGAACACCATCTTCGGCCGGGACGGCAAAAGCATGCTCCTCATGACCCAGGCCGATGGCGAATACTCCGTCCTGATCAACGACGTTCCCTGGGAGGAAACCTTCCCATACATGACCAATCTCGCCGGGAACGCCGACGCCACCAGAGCCGCCGCCGTGGCCCAGACCATCCGGTTCTCCGAGGGGGATATCTTCGCGTTCCAGAAGGGCTGCTATACCGTGGCGGTGGACGGCAAGGTCTGGGACACCAATTTTGTCAATGTCTACGAGCCGGTCTTCAGCGCCGACAGCGCCCATGTGGCCGCCCAGGTGAGGACCTCGCTATATGACTACACCATCGTGGTGGACGGCGAGCCCTGGCCAGCGGTGTGGCCGTGGGTCTGGAAGGCCGCCTTCTCGCCGGCGGATGGCTCCGTTACCGCGCCGGTCAAGACCCCCGAGGGATGGACCCTGGCCCGCGATGGTCATGTTTTCTGGGGGCAGCGCTTCGCCCAGCTCTGGCACCACGTCTACAGCCCCAACGGCATGAGCATCGCCGCCATCGTCGCCCCGAAATACGGGCACTGGACCGTTGCCATTGACGGCAATGCCTGGAAGAAGACCTTCAACGACCTGGTCACCGACCTGGTTCTTTCTCCCAGCGGCCGGCGGGCGGCGTGCGCCGGAAAAGAGAACGACCGCTACACCATCGCCGTGGACGGCACCCCCTGGCCCTTTCACTGCGATATGGCCTGGGAGCCGGTGTTCAGCCCCGATGAGCAGCATGTGGCCGCCAAGATCGAAAAGGACGGCCAGTTTACGGTGGCGGTGGACGGGAAGCCCATGAAGGCCCAGTTCAAGAATCTCTGGAATCCGGTCTTCAGCCCCGACGGCGAAAAGATAATGATCCGGGCGATCGAGGGCAGCGGCGACAAGGAAACCTATGTCCGCCAGGTGCTGCCGCTAACGGAAATCTTGGGTTGATCAAGGAGGATGCCGATGCACACAATCTATAATTTTGTCAGCGGTCCGCTGGCCTGGCTCGCCTTCATCATATTTATTGGTGGAAGCATTTATAAAATCGTGACCATGGCGAAGCTTGCCAAGAAGAAGGACCCGTCGGTCTATGAATACTGGGACACGGGGTTTGCGCTCCGCTCCATCGCCGTCTGGAGCATCCCCTTCGCCACCGTGAACTGGCGGAAGAATCCGGTCATGACGCTGGTGACCTTCGCGTTTCACATCTCCCTCATCGTGGTCCCCCTCTTCCTGTGTGCCCATGCGCTCCTCTGGAAGGAGGTTTTCGACATCAACTGGTGGTATATCCCCAACGGCCTCGCCGACATCATGACGCTGATCGTCATCGGCTCCTGTATCTTTTTCGCCGTCCGGCGCTCGATACGCCACGATGTCAAATACCTGACTTCCAAATCCGACTACCTGATCCTCCTGATGGTGGCAGCACCCTTCGTGACGGGATTCTGGGCCTACCATCAATTCCCGGCCTACCGGCTGATGTTCATCCTCCACATGCTGTCGGGAGAGTTCGTCCTGGCGGCCATCCCTTTTACCCGTCTGAGCCACATGCTCTATGCTGTTTTTACCAGGGGATACATCGGATCTGAATTCGGCGCGGTGCGTCATGCAAGGGACTGGTAGCGGTTTCTTTGACTTTTTACCCCCAAACGATAAGGGAGCAAGAGAATGGGTGAACCCGCATCCAAAATCGAAGTGAAAAATATCAAGGATATCGGCCTGGACGAGGGCGCTGCCAGATTGACGCCCGAGCGGATCGAAAAGGTCATCAACGAGGTCATCGACAACGAGACCGGCGCCCGGCTGAAGGTTTACGTGGATACCTGCGTCCATTGCGGGCTCTGTTCAGAGGCCTGCCATTACTACCTTTCAAATGACAAAAACCCTGTCTATGCGCCTGCCGGCAAGGTCAAGCAGACCCTCTGGGAGATCGTGGAGAAAAAGGGAAAGGTGAGCCCCGACTTCATCCGGCGGGCCGCGGAGCTCTGCTACACCGAGTGCAACCTCTGCCGCCGGTGCGCCATGTACTGCCCCTTCGGCATCGATGTGGCCTACATGATGCTGACCATGCGCCGCATCTGCCACAAGCTGGGCGTTATCCCCCAGTACATCCAGGATACGGCCCAAAGCCATTCCGCCACCATGAACCAGATGTGGGTCAAGGAGGACGAGTGGATCGATACCCTCTTCTGGCAGGAGGAGGAGGCGGCCGAAGAGATCGAGAACCTGCGGATCCCCCTGGAAAAGGAAGGGGCGGAGGTCATGTATTCGGTCATCGGCCCGGAGCCCAAGTTCCGGGCCCAGCTGATCTACCAGGCGGCGGTGATCATGGATGTGGCCGGCGTCGACTGGACCATGCCTGCGACCCCGGGGTGGGACAACAGCGATATGGCCATGTACACCGGCGACAATGAAATGATGGGCCGGCTCAAGAAGGAGCATTTTGAAACCGCCATGCGCCTCAAGGTCAAAAAGATCGTCATGGGCGAGTGCGGCCATGCCTTCCGCTCCGTCTACGACATGGGCAACCGCGCTGTCGGCTGGAAGATGCCGCCGGTCCAGATGGTCCATGCCCTCGAGTTCTACTACGATCTTTTCAAGGCGGGAAAGATCAAGGTCAAGGAGAAATACGACAAGCCGGTGACCCTCCATGACCCCTGCAATGTCATCCGGGGCCGAGGACTCCACGAGATGGCCCGGTACGTTGTCAACAAGGTGTGCGAAACCTTCATCGAGATGACGCCGAACCGCGAACACAACTACTGCTGCTGTGCCGGGGGCGGCGTGATCAACTGCGGCCCTCCGTTCCGGGACAAGCGGGTCTACAGCAACCGCGTCAAGGCCGATCAGCTCGCCGCCACCAAGAAGAAGGGGGTCGAGGTCTGCATCGCCCCCTGCCACAACTGCCACGGCGGGCTCGAAGACATCATCCATCACTACAAACTGGGGATGGAGCTGAAATTTCTGGGCGACATCATCTATGAAGTCATGGAGAAGCCGGAATAGCGAGGGCCTGGAACGGAATGGATGCCCAACCGGAACAACTGGACAAAGAGGAGTGTGCCAAATGAACAAGAAGGCTCTGGCAGCATATATCGTCATCGCGTTTATCGTCTCCACCATCGCGGTCATCTCCGGCTTTTCCCGGGAGCAGTGGGAAATCACCAGCGTCCGGGACAGCGCCTTCGGGGTGCGGATGCGGTCGGCGGTGAGCTTCAACCACGATGAGCACAATGAAAAAGCCGCCATCGATGACTGCACCGAGTGCCATCACGACTACGACGAGAACGGGGAAAAAATGGATTATTCCACCGAGGAGTCGGAGTGCTCCGAGTGCCATATGGCCGACGGCAAGACCCGGATGGACCTCATGCGGGCCTATCACCTGAACTGCAAGGGATGTCACGAGGATGAGAAGGCGGGGCCGGTGATGTGCGGGGAGTGCCACGTCAACAAATGATTTCCATGGGGGCAGGTTCGGCGCCCCCATCACAAACTGGATATTCCAAGACCCATCAAAAACGCACGGGCTTCACCGCTTTCCCGTGCGTTTTTTTGCTGCAGAAGGAGAGGACATGACGGAACGGACGGACACGCACAGCAAGACCATCGGGTATATCCTGTGGATTTTCGGCTTTACCGGGTCGCACCGTTTTTACTACGGCAGACCCGTTTCCGGGACAATCTATTTTTTCACCCTTGGCCTGCTCTTCATCGGCTGGATCATCGACCTTTTTCTGATACCGGGCATGGATCGCGACGCGGACATCCGCTTCCGGGAAGGATTTCTGGACTACAATATCGGGTGGATTCTGCTCACGTTCTTGGGCGTCCTGGGGATTCATCGCTTCTATATGCGGAAGTGGATAACGGGGATTATCTATTTCCTGACCGGGGGGCTCTTTCTGGTCGGCTATATCTATGACTACTGGACCCTCAACGATCAGATCGACGAAATCAACGCCGGGGGATGACAGGTATTCCCCGGATCAGTCCACGGCTGAATCCTCTCCGGCCAGCGCCGTCGAGACGGCGTCCGTGATTCGGCAGAGGCGGCCGAGCATGCCGTCGCCAATGGTCGACGGCAGGGCCGTGCGCAGTTCTTTTCGGATAAATCCCAGGGCTTCCAGGGGGTCGTCGGGGATGCGGCGAAAAAAGCCCCGGACCCTGCCGGCATCGCCCAGTGCGTTCATCCGGCGGATAAAGGCACGCTGGGCGGCCGCAAGCCTGCGGCTTCGCCCGGAGATGCCGCTCCTGCGGGCGCTCGTATAGAAGAAGATGATTTCATTGCCGGGGTCTTGGCCGAATCGCTTGATGGCCGCTTCCGGGAAGAGATGCTGATCCGGGCAGTCGCCGTCATCGTTCATCAGGTCGGAGAAGATGATGACCCGCCTGCCCGAGTCCGGGGCAAGCGCGGACTCGAGAAAGCAGTAGAGCGGCGTGGTGAGCGGCGTCATGTCCCGGGGGGCGATCGACGCGGCGGCAATGCCGTGTATGGCGGGCGCTACCATCCTGTCGAAGGCATCTTCCGTGGCAGGGGATGTCATGGAAAGGCGTTGTGATATCGACCGACGGCCGCAGCCCGGATTGCCGAAGGTCGCGATCTCGTAGTGAACCGCCCCGTCGCCGACGAACCGCCGGAGGCGGGAGGCCAGGCTGTCTTTGATCTTCTCAAGGGCGTCCCGGTCGATGCTGGCAGAGACATCGAGGCCGACATGGAAGCGCGTTGGCCCGGGCAGCACCGCCCGGGAGAATTCGGCGGCGACACGGGGGCAGAAGAGATACAGGTACGAGACGGCAAAGACCGCCATCAAGACACCGGCCACTGCCGCAGCACCCCGTTTCCAGGAGAAGGGGCGCCATGCCGGACGGCGGCCGCAGCGGGGGCAGCGGCTGTCTGCAGGGGTTTTGCCGGCATAGCCGCATTTAGGGCAGACAAACCGCCAGGTGTCGGATCGGGTTATTTTGCTGCCTGGGTGCATGGTACATCATCGGCTTTCCGCCGTCAGATTCTTTCTCCGCTCCAGCGAAGCTTGGTTTTGAGCACATCAAAGTAGTGGCGATCGGGCAGGGTGATCATGTGGATGGGCTGACACCCTTTTCGCACGATGATCGTGTCCCGATCCGTGATTTCCAGGCCCGTCTGCCCGTCGAAGGTCAGCATGATGTCTGAAGCGTTCTTGTCGAGCTGGAGTTCGATGCAGACCGAATCGGGGACGATGATCGGCCGGTTGGTCAGGGTGAACGGACAGATGGGGGTGATGACAATCCCCGGCACCGTCGGATGGATGATGGGCCCCCCTGCTGCAAGGGAGTACCCGGTCGAACCCGTGGGGGTGGAGACGATGAGCCCGTCGGCCCTGAAGGTCGTCAGGTTCCGGTCGTTAATGGAGGTCTTGATGCGCGCCAGCCGTGCCAGTGCGCCTTTGTTGATGACGATGTCGTTGAGCACCGGCTCCCGAACGATCTCCTCCCCGTCCCGAATGACCCTTACCAGAAGGCGCATCCGGGGCATGGTGGTAAACTCCTTCTTGAGGATCGTTTCAGCGGCGGAGAAGAGGGCGCCCTCCACGGTTTCCGCCAGAAACCCGACTTCACCGAACTTGACGCCGATGATGGGGATGGGCGCGTCCCCGATCCATCGGGCGGCGCTCAAAAAGGTGCCGTCCCCACCCAGAACAAAGACGCAGAAGAGATCCTGCGGTGCTGGCTTCAGGGAATTGACGGGGGCCTTCCGGTTCGATACGGCCCCCTCCTTCCGGACGACGGCAATATCCCTGGATGCCAGCCAGCGCTGGAACTCATCCGCTTTCTGGATCGCCTCGCGCTGCGGCTTGACAAACAGCCCCACCTTCATGACGGCGCAGGGGTGCGCTTCCTCGTCCCGACAGGAGCTCATGGGCGTCTCATTCATGAAACCATCTTTTGCACCCCGACATAATGGGTGATCCTTCCTTCGGCGTTTTTGACGGGGGATATGGTTGCCTTGATCTCGTAGAGCGAACCGTCCCTGCGTTTGTTGATGAACCGGCTTTCCCAGACGTTGCCGCTGGTCAGAGCCTGCCACATTTTCTCGTAAAATTCCCGGTCATATTCCCCGCTCTTCAGAATGCGCGGATTCATGCCCGCCACCTCATCGGCCGGGTAGCCGCTGATTCGCTCGAAGGCCCGGTTCACGTACTGGATGGTGCCGCCGGTGTCGGTGATCAGCACCGCCTCATCCGCCTGTTCAAGAACCGATGCCAGGAGGCGGCTCTTCTCCTCGGCCTGTTTCCGTCGGGTGATGTCGTTGCCGATGCTGAGGATTTCCAAGAGGTGGCCGTCCTTGTCGTAGAGGCCTCTGTTGGTCCACGCGACCCAGACCCGCTCCCCGTTTTTCCGGATATTTTCGTTTTCGTTGACGCGGTATCTGTGGGGGTGCTTGAGGATATCCTCAATCGTGGTTTTCAGGGCCGCATCCCGCGCCCCTTCGCTTTCGGGGATGATGGTCCCGATGACATTTCTGCCTACAATTTCAGATGGTTCGTAGCCGAAAAAAGCCGTGCCGAAGGCATTGATGAAGGTGATCCTCCCGGTGGGATCGAGCCGGAGGATGACGCTGTTGGCGCCTTCGACAAGTTCCCGGTAGCGGCCTTCGCTCTCCTGCAGCGCTTTCTGGGTCTGCTCCAGGTGATGGATTGTCTGCTGCATCTGGGTAATCCGCTCGACCAGGCGATGCTCCATATCCTTCAGGGCGGAGACGTTTGCGGTCTCCCTTTCGAGCCGTCGGATGCTGTTGGTGACGGCCACAAGAATGGCGGCCTCCTGAACGGGTTTAAGGATGAAGTCCGCTGCGCCCTCCCGCAGCATCTTCTCCGCCACCTGCGGATCATCGATCCCCGTCATGACGATCACGGCGGTCTTTTTGGCGCTGGCAAGGGCAAAGCGAACGAACTCGATTCCCGATTCATGGGGGAAAACGATATCCGAGATGATCAGGTCAAAAGGCTGCTGGCAGAGATATCGGCGCGCTTCGAGGCCGTTGGCGGCAAGCGTGCAGGTATAGCCCCGGTTTTCGAGCAGATGACACAGCGTGTTTCGAACCGGCCGGTCGCTGTCGACAATCAAAATTTCAGTCATGTGGATTCCCCATTTCAGCACTGCATCCGGGCGAGACGTTCCGGATCGAAAGACTCCCCGCCGCGTGGTTCACGGACCTGTCGTCACCCGCCGGAAGATTTGTGCCGCACCAGCGGCGCATATCTCTGAATTTAACACAGGCGAGGAGGATACACAAAGAAATTCATGGTATTGGTTATGGGCGATCACCGCGAAGGGTCGAAACGATCTCCCGCAGCCCCTCGGCGGTGGCGTCCTCCGGGGCCACCGGCGGGCCGCAGGCGATCTCCACCCGGGACCAGAATCGCCTTGGCCGCCGCGACATGGCCGGGCCGCCCCGGTTGCTGAAAAAGCTCCCCCAGAGTCCTTTCAGGGCCATGGGGATTACGGGAACGGGCCGGCGCCGGAGGATGGCTTCGATGCCGGGGCGAAACCGGCCGATCTCGCCGTCGGCGGTCAATTTTCCTTCGGGAAAGAGGCATACCAGCTCTCCATCGGCCAATGCCTGGTCGATCGCCTCAAATGCCTTGTGAAAGATGCCGGGGTTCTCTCTCTTTGAATGGATCGGAATCGCCTTTCCGCTGCGGAAGATGAAGTGGAGGAGCGGCATGCGGTAGATCGGCTCGAAGATCACAAATCGGACCGGTCGACGCAGTGCCCCGGCGATGAGGAGACCGTCGACATAGCTGACATGGTTGCAGACGATCACGGCCGCACCTTCATCCGGCACGTTGGAGAGGCCTTCGTGCCGCACCCGGTACATGGTGTGGCTCAGGAGCCATATCAGGAAACGAATGGTGAATTCCGGAACCACCGAGTAGATATAGGCGGCGACGAGGATGTTGCCGATGGCGACAATCAGGAAGAATTGAGGGATGGAGAGCTTGACGATGCCCAGCAGCAGGATGCCGGCTCCCGTTGACAGGACCATGAAGAGGGCGTTCAGGATATTGTTGGCAGCAATGACCCTGGCCCGGTATTCCGGTGCTGTCCGCAGCTGAACAAAGGCGTTGAGGGGGACGATGTAGAAGCCTCCGAAGATGCCGATGAGCACCAGGTCGCACAGCACCCGGAGGCTTCCCGCGGTGGCCATGAACGCGGGAATGTCCATCAGCGCCGCGACCTCTGGTGGATCGTAGGCCAGAAACAGGTCGATGCCGAAGATGCTCAGCCCCAGGGATCCCAGCGGAACGAGCCCCAGCTCCACCTTTTTGCCGGAAAGCTTTTCACACAGCAGGGAGCCGATGCCGATGCCGATGGAGAACATGGTGAGCAGCAGGGTGACCACGCTCTCGTCGCTCCGGAGGACGAAGCGCGTGAAATTGGGAATCTGGGTCAGGTAGGCCGACCCGAGAAACCAGAACCAGGAGATGCCCAGGACCGATAAAAACACCGAATGGATCTGACGGGCGTAGCCGATGGTGCGCCAGGTCTGGGTCAGCGGATTGATGTTGAGGCGGATCGCCGGTGATAGGGACTCGGCCCGGGGGATGAAAAACGAGATGATCCAGCCGGTCAGGGCAATGCCGCAGACCGTGGCGCTGATCCAGATCGGCCCATTCTCCAGCTGGACCAGGACGCCGCCGGTGATGGTGCCGAGCAGAATGGCGAGGAATGTCCCCATGCCGACCATGGCATTGCCGCCGACCAGCTCCTCCCGGTGGAGGTGCTGGGGGATGATGCTGTATTTGACCGGTCCGAAAAAGGTTGACTGCGCCCCCATAAAGAAGAGAAGGATGATAAGGGCAATCAGGCTGTTGAGGTAGAAGGCGGCGGCGGCGCAGCCCATGACGAGGATCTCCATGAGCTTGATGCGGCGGATCATCATTGACTTCTCATATTTATCCGACATCTGCCCGGCCGTGGCGGAGAATAGAAAGAAGGGAAGGATGAAGAGGCCCGCCGCCAGGTTGATCAGGATGTTGGTGTCCACAGCAAGCGTCCGACTGCCCTGATATGCGATCAGAATGATGAGGGCGTTTTTGAAGACGTTGTCGTTGAAAGCGCCGAAGAACTGGGTCCAGAAAAACGGGGCGAAACGGGGTACGCGGAGCAGCCCGAACTGGCTCCGGACGGCCGGTTGATTGCCTTTTTTGTTGGTGTCCATGGGATGCGTTCCTTTGCAGTGGTCCATCCAGTCGGCATGCTGTCCGGGCGGTTTCGCCACTCTATTTTTTTATGGGTTCGATGTCAAGGAAGGACGGATCGGGAACGGATACGCCGCCGTGGGTCGACCCGGACGATATTTGTATAAACGGAGGGCTGGGGGGAGGGTGCTGGAACTACTTGCCAAATTTCATTTATCGGGTTAAGATAGCCTTGGTTAACGTGTTTCGATGAATGGAAAATATCCTGTATAATTCTATCTAACCAAGAGAGGTGTCCCATGGCGAAAAAGGTTCTGGTGATCGACGATGATCCGGTGGTGGTGAAATATCTGATCAGCCTGCTGGAGGACAACGGATATGAAACTTGTACGGCGGCAAACGGCAAAGAAGCCATGAACGTGCTGAAGGCCGAAAAACCGGACCTGATCACGCTGGATCTTGAAATGCCGGAAGAGTGGGGGACGCGCTTTTACCGCAAGTTCAAGCAGGACGAAGAGTTGAAGGATACGCCGGTGATCATCATCAGCGGCATGCCGTCCCGACACCTTTCCGTTCGGGATGCGGTCGGCTATCTGGCCAAACCGTTCGACCCCGAAGAGGTGATCGCCCTGGTCGAGAAGGCGTTGGCCTGAGCCTATGCCAGCTGGATCTCAGGCATGCGTGGATGTCGGCCCGCGCTTGACCGAAGCCGGCTGACGCCGCACCTATCGGACAACTACCCGCAGGCCTTTTTCAACGCTGCCCGGCGGCAGCGGCGAAGCCGTGAAGGTCCGCTCGGCACAGCCCTATGACTCCGGCGTGCCGGGCGGGATGCCCCAACGTGCTCCCTGCAGCGGCGACATGGATGCGCTGCCGTTGTGTTAATTCCTTCCCCCTTGCAGAAGAAGGGCATCCGAGTCCCTTCCATATTATACACTGCATGCCGCACTTTCTCCCCTCCGGCCGTCCCGACCTTCGGGTTTGGATCGTGATTTTCCTGAAAATAGGGATAATTCTTCTTATTCCGTCAAAAACATGCGGTTAACTGCCCATTTCAGTAGAAATACTGTAGTCACTGGAGTACAAAAATAGAGTAGTTTGCAGTAGAATATACAGTATCTATCGTATTTACCCTCCCCAGACAATTTCAGTAGAGTACCCCCAAAACTGTCGTATCATCATCTGAGTTTCATCTGAGTTTCCACGTGAAACCTAAACGCTTTTTTAAGGAAGTCAATCATGGTGAAGGGAAAGATGAAGTATTGTTGGGTTGGAGTCGCAACCGCAATATTTGTAATTGCAGCGGTTTGTATTGGAGCTCAGGAGGCTGGTGCGCCATCCGGCGAGAAGGCCCGCGCGGACATCATTACGATCGACACGCTCAAGGTTTTCGGCTATCTCGAAAAACCGGCCGTGGTTTTTCTTCATGACCAGCATACCGAAGCCCTGAAGAAGAAGGAGAAGGACTGTTCCGCCTGCCATTTGTCCCAGGAGAGGTCGAACAAGATCCCGGGCACCTTCAAGGCTGCCGTCAACGGCATCGACCCCTTGTCGCCCAAGTTCAAGCGCCTGGAGGACACGGCCCGGAAAGAGGTGATGGATGTCTATCATACCTTCTGCATCAGCTGCCATACCGACATGGCGGCCGAGGGCGACAAGTCCGGCCCCGTAACCTGCGGGGAGTGCCACAAGGAGACCGATCTCGAGTCGAATCGGGTGCCGATCGGCCTCGACCAGAATCTCCACTACCGGCATCTGGCGGCCCAGGAAAAGAAATGTGAAACCTGCCACCACGAATATGACCCCGAGAAGAAGGTGCTCTTCTACGCCAAGGGAAAAGAAGGCACCTGCCGGTACTGCCACAAGGAGCAGACCGAGGAGAACCGGATCTCCATGCGGGAGGCGTCCCACCTCGACTGCATCAGCTGCCACAGAAAGCGCCTGGCCAAGAAGGCGACTGCGGGGCCGATCTATTGCGGCGGATGCCACAATCCAGCTTCCCAGAAGAAATTTCAGAAACTCGAAAACGTCCCGCGCCTGGAACGGAACCAGCCGGACATGGTCCTGATCAAGGTCGGCGAGGTCAAGCCCGAAGCGCCCGACAAGCCCGGTGATGTCCGGATGAACGCCGTCAGCTACGACCACAAGGCCCACGAAGGCTACAGCGAAACATGCCGGGTCTGCCACCACGCCAGCATGGAGACGTGCAGCAAGTGCCACACCCTCTCCGGAAGCAAGGACGGGGAGTACGTCAACCTGGCCCAGGCCTACCACCTCATCAACTCCGAGAAGAGCTGCATGGGATGCCATGAGATGGAAAAGAACGATCCCAAATGCTCGGGCTGCCACGTCTTCATTGAAAAACGCCGGAAACAGGCGGAAGAGGCCTGCCTCAAATGCCACGAAGAGATGGCCCCCGAGCTGCAGCGCATGGCCAAGGAAGACGAAAAGCGGGTCGCGGAGATGATGATCCGCGCCCGGACCTACACTACGGAGACCTACGACAAGGATGACATCCCCGAAAAGGTGGTCATCGATGTCCTGGCGAAGCCGGACGACAAGTACGAGGCGGTCGAGCTGCCCCACCGGAAGATCGTCGACAAGCTGACCGCTAACATCCGGGACAGCAAGCTGGCCACCTATTACCACCAGGACAGGGGCACGATGTGCCAGGGGTGTCATCACAACAGCCCGGTGTCGAAGAAGCCGCCGAAATGCGCAACCTGCCACGGCAAGCCGTTTGATGAACGGCAGCTGTTGCGCCCCGGACTGCTCGGGGCCTACCATCAGCAGTGCATGACCTGCCATGAGCAGATGAAGCTCGAAAAGCCCGCCGGATGTACCGGCTGCCACAAAGAGAAAAAGAAGTAAACATATCAATTTCCCTATCTCCACGCCCCGCGGCCGCGCTCCAGAGCGCCGCCCGGGGGCGTCGGGGCGCCCCCGGCGCGGAGATACGTTAAACTGACCGAGGTATTGAATATGTCCGTATCCCGTAGAAGATTTCTAACATGGATGGGCGGCGCGAGCTTGGGCACAGCCGTTGGGCAAAAAGCTTATGCCGCATCGAACAAGGCGTTTACAGGATATCCCGACAGCATGGGGGTCCTTCACGACACGACGCTCTGCGTCGGGTGCCGGCGCTGCGAAGAGGCCTGCAACAAGGTCAACGACCTCCCGGCGCCGGATGTCCCCTTCAAGGACGAATCCGTGCTGAACCAGGAGCGCAGAACCACCGCCGAGGCGTACACGGTCGTCAACAAGTACGCAGACGCCAGTCAGCCCGCCGGGGTGACCTTCCGGAAACTCCAGTGCAACCACTGCAAGGAGCCCGCATGTGCGTCGGCCTGTTTCGTCAAGGCCTTCAAGAAGACACCCGAGGGGGCCGTGGTATACGATGCATCGGTCTGCGTCGGATGCCGATACTGTATGGTGGCCTGCCCCTTCAACATCCCGGCATACGAGTATGAAAAGGTCCTGGATCCCAAGGTGATGAAATGCACCATGTGCTACCCGCGGATCAAGGAAGGCAAGCTTCCCGGATGCGTCGAGGCCTGCCCCGTCGAAGCCCTCACCTTCGGAAAGCGCGAGGATCTCATCAAGATCGCCCGGGAGCGCATTTTCAAATATCCGGAGAAATACGTCGACCACATTTACGGTGAATACGAGATGGGCGGGACCAACTGGCTGTACATCACCAGCACGCCCTTTGCGCAGATCGGCATGCGGGAGGACCTCGGGACGACGTCGGCGCCGGAGCTGACGGCGGGCGCCCTCGGGGCGGTACCCATCGTCGTCGGCCTGTGGCCCGTGCTCCTCACCGGCATCTGGGCCATGACCAAACGCAAGGAGAAGATCTCTGCCGTAGAAAAGCAGCAGGCGGTGAACGAAGCGGTGGCGAAAGCCGAGGCGGAGGCCGGTGAAAAAATGGCCAAGGCGATGGAAAAAGCCAAGAAAGACCAGGAGGCCGCCGTAAAGAAAGAGGTGAAAAAGGCCCTTGAAGCGGCTGAAAAGGCCAAAGAGGAGGGTGCAGACGAGAAGGAGGAGGATGTCTGATGTCTGATCAAAACGTTGTCGCCAAAAAATCGTTTTTTCCACCGGATCGGTCGCTGTATACCCCCTTGAATGTGGTCTGCGGCGTCATCCTGCTGGTCGGCCTGCTCCTGACCGTCATGCGCTTCACCGGCGGGCTGGCCGCCGTGACCAACCTGGATGACAACTATCCCTGGGGGCTCTGGATCGGGTTCGACCTGATGGCCGGTGTCGCCCTGGCGGCCGGCGGCTACACCACATCCGCCGCCTGCTATATCTTCGGCATGAAGCGTTTTCATTCGGCGGTCCGCCCTGCGATCCTGACTGGTTTTCTGGGCTACGCCCTGGTCGTGCTGTCGCTCAACTACGATGTCGGCCGTCCCTGGCGCCTGCCGTATCCCTTCATCGTCCAGCGAGGCACCACCTCGCTCCTCTTCGAAGTGGCCGCGTGCGTGGCCCTCTACCTGACGGTCCTCTTCCTGGAATACTGCCCGGCGGCCCTGGAGTGGCTGGGGCTCCGGAAGCTGAGGAACGCCCTGGTCAAGGTCACCATGGTGCTGACCATCTTCGGCGTGGTGCTCTCGACCCTGCACCAGTCGTCCCTGGGGGCCCTCTTCCTGATCGCGCCGTCGAAGCTTCACCCCCTCTGGTATTCGACCTACATACCGGTCTATTTCTTTATTTCCAGCATCATCGCGGGGCTCTCGATGGTGATCTTCGAGGGGACCCTCTCCCACAAATACCTGCACGAGAAGATGGACGAGACCTATATTGCGGAGCACGACGGGCTGGTGATCGGTTTCGCCAAGGGGGCTTCGTTCGTCATGGCCGGCTACGTGATCATCAAGGTCATCGGCATCGCCGTGGACAACCAGTGGCATCTCCTGGCGACGCCCTACGGGCTCTGGTACCTCGTCGAGCTGCTCGGCTTCGTGGCCCTGCCCTGCTACCTCTACGCGGTGGGCGCCCGGGACAAGAACCTGAAGCTGATCCAGTGGACTTCGGTCATCGCGGTGCTGGGCATTATCCTGAACCGCCTCAACGTCTGCCTGATCGCCTTCAACTGGTACCTGCCCTGGGAGAAGAAGTATATCCCCCACTGGGGAGAGGTGGGGCTGACGGTTTTCATGCTGACCATCGGGGTGCTGATCTTCAAGTTTATCTCCACGAAGCAGCCCATTTTTTATGAACATCCCGATTACAAGGGACATCATTGATAACGGATCTTGGAGGACCAAGTTATGGAAGGTATCTTTTACACGCTTCAGGATTTCATGACCCATACCAAAGGGGTCACCTACATCATCATGGTGCTGGCCCTGATCAGCATCACGGCGTTCTGGCGTTTCCTGTCCGACAGAGATGATGATTAACCCGTCGGCATAAGAGGAGATCATACTATGGAAATGGATATATACAGACTGGTCACCGGGCCGGTGGCATGGTTGGCATTCAGCATCTTTTTCGTCGGGATCATCGTCCGGGCCGTGCTCTACATCAAGGGACTCGACTGGCAGCTGGACCGCGTGGCGTACAAGCCCCAGGGCAAATACGGCATCCGGGGCGCCGTGCGGTCGATCGTCTCGTGGCTGATCCCCTTCGGGACCCACAGCTGGCGCTTCTATCCCTTTTTCACCCTCGTCTTTTTCACGTTCCACATCGGGGTGCTGGTAGTGCCCATCTTTTTGCAGGGGCACTCGATCCTGCTCAAGGAGCGATTCGGCTTCGGCATGCCCACCATCTCCGATTTCAGCGCCGACATGCTGACCATCGGGGTGCTGGTGGCGGCGGTGTTCATCGTGCTGCGGCGCATCGCCCTTCCCGAGGTGCGGATCATCACCACCTGGTACGACTACCTGATCCTCGCCATCGCCGTGGCGCCTTTTCTGACGGGTTTCATTGCGGCGAAAGGGATCGGCGACTACAACTTCTGGATTATTTCTCACATCATCGCGGGTGAGATTCTGCTGGTGGCCATTCCGTTCACCAAGCTATCCCACTTTATCCTCTTCTTTATGACCCGGATGCAGATCGGCATGGACTTCGGCATCAAGCGAGGCGGCATGAAGAGCAAGGGGATGGCATGGTAGCAAGGCGAATGACGGCGGACGGCGCCGCACGGTGCGCGTCCGCCTGCAACGGATAACAGAGATAACGAGGTATCCATTATGGCATTAGGCAAGCTCTGCAACAGAGAACCCGTCAATGCACTGGAGCAGCTGCAGGAGCTCCTGAACGACAAGGGCGGTAAACAATACTACGAGGAAATGAAGAGCCTGGATGTCGACCAGACGCTCCTCTGGAACACGATCCAGAAGACCCTCAAGTCGAAGTCCCGCATCAGGACCTGGCTCGAGATCTGCGCCCACTGCGGCATGTGCGCCGACAGCTGTTTCCTCTACCTGGCCAACAACAAGGACCCCAAACAGGTGCCGTCCTACAAGATCCAGTCGACCCTGGGCGAGATCGTCAAGCGGAAGGGGAAGGTCGATGGAA
>CAJXSB010000010.1 GCA_913060435.1 uncultured Desulfococcus sp. | reverse complement strand
GAGGTGCGCTACAGCACGGATCCTGAAAGTTCGTTCTGGCCGCGCTTCAAATCCGGTTTGATCAGGATGCTGCCTGTCCAGGGACAACTGTAGATCTTTTCATCAGGGCTGTAGACACCAAAGATGCAGATTAAACAGGATGTGCTGGCTTCGGGCGGATCTGTCTTCTACTCTGCCGATAGCGAAAACTCCACCTGTCCCCATTCACCGACGGCCGTGGGTTTTATCTGCAGTGGTTTCGAGTGGATGCGCTTGGCCCCTACACCGGCCTGCTCGATCAGGTGTGCACTCACTTTTTCGGCCCGCCGCTGAGCCAGTTGCTCCAAACGCTTCATATCGACGACGGGTTCTACGACGGATTCCGCCTTTATCGCTTGCCCCGATGGCGCTGCAGCACTAGAGGTTGGGGTTTTCCCGGGCGATTTGCCCATGATTGCGGCGCCGTCCATTTGCCGGTCGGCCGTTCCCACGACGCCAAGGTTCAGTGCTTTCCGATCCTTGAGTAATTTCGCCAATGCATTCAATTTCTTTATTTCACGATCCTGCAGTTCGGAAGATCCGAATTTGAATTCAACGGTTTTCAAGTCCTCTCCCGTGAACCCATCGACCGGTGGGATAGCGGAGAACGGCGCGCTGCCCGCATTTTCGATGGTGCCCGTGAGTGCACTCTGAATGGCTTTTTGGAAATCAAACTTCGGATCCCTGACATTGCCTTTTACCGGAACCTGGACCTTGATGCGACCTTCGCTGTCTTTCAGCAGCGCCACGCCGAGTTTGATGGGCAGATTGAGCGCATCTGGGCTCTCTACCGGTTCACCCAGTTCCAGTTGATCGAGAACGATGATATTGTCACCGTCTACAGTATCATCTGCAACCTGGTATTTCAGGTCCGTATGCAGGGTTCCTTGGGCAATCTTATAGCCGATAAATTTTCCTGAGTAGGGGGATACCGGCTTCAGTGCGAAATGATCCAACGATACATTCACCTTGCTGTACCGCAGCGCATTCATTGGGTTCATTTGGCCCGAGCCCTTAAATTTGCCTGTTTCGTCGATCTTCCCGGTGAACTTGAAATCGGCCCTGGCGGATGGATCGGAGGAGAGCCCCGTAGCTGTGGCATCGCTAATCTCTACATGCGTCCCGAAGGTGGGCGAGATGGATGCATCTACGAAATCACCCGTGAATGTCTTGAGCTCAACCTGATCGACACGCATCGGCATGGGGCCCTTGAATTGCAGGATCAGGAAATTGACCAGACGCTGCAGCAGGTTCTCCTTTCCGTCTTCTTTTTCTTCCTTCTTTTCATTCTCGACGGGGGCGAATGCATTGACGACGTTGATGGCGCCGGCCTCGTCGATGGTTACCCGTGCATGGGGCCGATCGATGAGAACCTGAGCCACCTTCAAACGATTGGGACGTAGTTCCAACCCGATCCCGCTGGTAGTGAGTTGAGCCAGGGTGATGAAATCTTCGGTTTTTGCGCGGTCCTGAATCTCAACTCCGTCGACACTGAATTCGCCGTCATAGCGGATCTGGGGCTTGGCGTTCATTCCATGAAAGCGAACGCGGCCTTTCGAGCTGTTCGTGCCGGAGGTGATCTGGGCGTTGACAGCATCGTCAACATAGGGCTGAAAGGACTTTAGGGCGATTTTATCGGTAACTACATTCAAATCGGCCTGTATCGGAACAACGCCCGCTTTTCCCTTGAGCGCGACATTTCCTGCCTGGTTGACCCGCATGTTTACGCTGATGGAAGCCTTTGTATTCTCTTCATTGGTAAGGTTTTCCACGACCATGTTCAGCTTGTCGGCCGACAATTTCGCTGGTTTGGACAAGGTCTGGTCCTCGAAAGCAATCTCCCCGTTTTTCACCTCCATTTTTTTCAGCGCTACCCGCCACGGCTGGACGGGAGTCGATTCCGGTTCTGATTCCTCGGTCTTTTTCTTCTGCATCAATTTTTCAATATCCGACAAAAAGAGGCGCTGGGGTTCGAAAGTTCCGTCCGATGACAGCCAGGATTGGATCCTGGCGTCCTTCGTCTGAACATGTTCAACGATAATCTCCCTTTCCTGCAGATCGGCAGCGATGCCATCCACAGAAAAGGCAGGTAAAGCGATCAATACCTCTTGCTTGCCTTTTTCCACCAGTTCTAATTTGTTGAGTTCGTATGCACCGTTCTCCAGCTGGACGCTGAGCTTGTCGTCATTCATCGCAGCCGTAAAGTCACCAGAAACGCCGGCCACGCCGTTTACTACCTGAAAGGATATTTGATCCTTGACGTGTTCCCAGAAGTGGCTCAGCTTGGCATTCGACATGGAGAAACGGCCCTGGGTCCACACTGGGTTGACGGTCAGTTCCCCATTCAACTGATAGGCTCCGCCACTGGGGCCGGTGCCGTTGAAGGCATATCTCCCTCGCCGATCTGCTGCAGTGCTCAGATTGTCCATGGTGAAGGTGTCTATCGTTGCGGTTTCACGGATCGGTTTTTTGCCGGTCCGTGCGTCGATGGTGAGCAGCCAGTTTTTCACTTCAACATGATTGACGGTCGCTTCCCACGGTTCGGTGCTCAAAGCTTCGGTTTCTGCTTCGGTGGCAGACGCCCTCGAATCTTTCATCGTCATCAATTTTTCAATATCCGGCTGGAACAGGTTCTGCCACTCTGAAGACCCGTCCACCGCCACCCATGACTTAAATTCCGCATTGGCGGTCTGGACGCGATCAACAACGATTTCCCGGGCTCTCAGGTCTGCAGCAACACCTTGGATGGACAGCGTCGGCAATGCGATTAAAACCTCCTCGTTTCCCTTTTCCACCAACTTGAAATCGTCAAGGGCAAAGGCGCCGTTTTCCAACCGCATATTGATCTGGCCGTCGACGATGTCCACCGTGTAGTCCCCGGATACCTCCGTGACGCCGCTGGTAATTTGAAAAGAGACCAAATCTTTGAGATGCTCCCAGTAGTGGCTGACCTGCGTGCCGGTGGTGTTGAAGCTTCCCTGAACCCGGACTGGATTGACCGTTATTTTGCCATCAACTTCAAATTGCCCGCCCAAAGGGCCGATGCCCACGAAACGATATGCTCCCTCGCGTCCCTCAAGGGTGCTCAAGTTTTCTATTGTGAAGGAAATGGGGGCAAGCTCCTCACGGATGGGTTCCTTACCTGTATGATTCTCGACGGACACGTTGCCGTCGATGACCTGAAAGCTCTCGATGATTGCGCGTGGTAATCCGGTTTCCTCCTCCGTTGGTTCCGGTTTGGGCTCGCTGAGTTTGGCCAGGATGTCATCAATATTGAGCTTTCTGTCGGGCAGCAGCTTGAGCACGCCGAAGGGTTCTTGGACGCGGATCTCCCGGACGGTGAAGGCCCATTTGATAATGGATGCGGCCTGGGCGTTTGCGTATAGCTTTTCGAAGCCGGCGAAAGGCTGGCCGTCTTTTTCAAAGATTGGGAGCTTGTTTATCGTCGCGGAGAGTACCAGGGGGTTGAGTTTGATTTCATCGATGGTGACCTGGCGCCCCAGCAAGGCGTAAAGCTGCTTTTCCAGTTTGGGCTTGAGTATGGAGGGGACGACCCAAAAACCGATAATCACGTAAAGCAAGAAGAATCCCGCTGCAATGAGTCCATTTTTTTTTAATCGTCTCACGCGTGCCTGTTTTTGATCTGGAACGTCTGGCATGATCATCACCCTTTCCCGGTGCGAGTTGGTCCTGCAGAAACTGATGAAAGCGTAATTGCCGTTTGTTTCATTTGTATTCGGTATAGAGCAGAAGAGTAAATGAAAAATATTCATTCATTTCCAGAATCCAAAATTTACTGCGGTGACAGGCTGCTATTCCAGATGTCACGATGGAGCTTCCAACCATCTATCTCAAGCTTCCAGATGACGACGTACTTCCCTTGATCGATCGTTTGATCATCCGGACCGCTCAGCATATACTGGCCTATCTCAATAGCCGTGTTTCCATGGTTCTCTACCTCAACGACGGTTAATTGGACGTTTTTGATACCCATATCCATTACACCCTGCCAAAAGGCCTCTATATCGTGTTTGCCTTTGATAAAGCCGGATCCTGTCGGCATCAGCATCCCGTCGTGAGTGTAGAGATGAGCTATACCATTGGCATCGCCTCGCCCAAAGGTGAATTCGAAGCTGTCATCGGCTTTACGGATTGCCGAATGAATGTCTGTTGTCTATATTGTCATGGCATCCTCCGGAACTATCGACTTATCATTTTATGCCAGCTGGTATTTCCCCCGCATGCAGATGCCATAAAAGTCCTCCTTTTTCTGATGATCTATAGCATCTAAAAAGTCGATGGACGTATGGTGTCTGGATAAATAGTCAAAAGGTGGTATGGAATGAATTGGGCCGGTGTTTTTTTCACCGGCCTGGGTTTATAGACATCGTGGAAGAGCCTGCTATTTGCTGGTTCCCTGAAACCATTTTATTTGTTCAGGTTTGGCATATGCACCCTTTTTATACCAAAGGTAGGTCACGTCGGCATTGTTTCCGGATATCGTGCCGATCCAGGTTATACGCCCCTCTTTGTCGCTGTAAGTATCCGCTACAAAATGGGTTTTATCTCCTTCAGCACTTGTCAGATAGGGGCCATATCCAAACCCCCATTCTTTACATCCCAGCGAGATGAACTGACCGTTTTCAAACCGAACTTCATCTGTTTCTGAAGCATCCTTTCCCATCATTCCTGACGGACCCACAAAAGCTTTTCCGTCCAAAGCGCCTGCGTAGGCACTGACACTTATGATGGTGAAAATGGTAGTTACCAAACACAACAGTAATGATTTTTTGCTCATATTTTTACCTCCTGATTACAGGCTGTCATATTTTTTATTGGATTTAAGGGGCTTAATAGGAAGGGAGAGAATCAGCTTGAGTGTGTGAGGGGCCGATTGAATGTATAAATGCCTGGTTCCAAGATGTAGGTGGACCAACAATTATTTCAGATCAGATTAATCTAAATCCTTCCAGTAAATTATAGCAGTATCAAGGTGAGTCAATATTATTTCAGATGGAAATGATCTTGATGGA
Organism: uncultured Desulfococcus sp.; assembly: GCA_913060435.1. Taxonomy (GTDB): domain Bacteria; phylum Desulfobacterota; class Desulfobacteria; order Desulfobacterales; family Desulfococcaceae; genus Desulfococcus. The sequence continues at coordinate 22,654 of CAJXSB010000010.1, read as the reverse complement.
GAAAGCAAGGTAGGATCTTTCTTCGGTCTGGCGTCTTCAAGGAACCGCTTTCCTGACAAATCAAGATTTGTATCGGTATCCTGAACTAAATCGGTTTTATTCCAATCTGGTTCAATGTGAATGGTCCTGGTTGCCTTCAACGATGCGGATAAGTGGGTTCTATATAATATTCTCGTAATTCAGATTTAATCCGCCCAATCGTAGCTGGAGCGCAGCCTTCATAGTGATTGTTCACGTTGAGATAGACCTCGACCCCGTTTTCTGCCAGATCCTTCACGATATCCGCGATCGCCTTGAGCTCGGCATCCTTGGGCGCAACAATCCTGTCCCACTTGCTTCCGGTTACCTTTTCGATGCCCTTGCGGTCTTTCCCCATCAGGCGGAGGACGACCAGCGGATGTTTTCGGATTTCATTGCGCCATTTCCGGAAAAGCTCAGCGAGTGGAGGCATCCAATATCCCTCGATCAATACTGGCGCCAGCCCCTTCTTTGATAGGAAACCAAAATAGTCTTTATTGAAATAGTTTTTATTCCGGATTTCCAGGCCATAGGCGTAATCAGCGGGGATCTGATCGAGAAATTCACCGAACCGGTCCTTGAACATCTTTGGGCTCGGCATCTTCATCTTGTTCAGATATTCAAACTGGAAAATGATTGGACCCAGTAAATCCCGAATTGGATCGACCAGTGCCAGGAATTTTCCGAACAAGTCGGAGGAGAGAAAAAAGGGATTGGGCACGAGATTGGCGCCGGTGCCCCTCTTGTAATAATGGGTGAGGGTAATACTGTTCGGCGCCTTGATGGAAAAGCGAAAGTCTTCGGGAACGGCGTCCCGGTATCTGAGGACATCGGCCGGTGTGGGCATCTTGGCTCCCGTTTCGGGTGAAAACAGGGACCAAAACCATTGGTCGATTTCGACGGTGGAATATTTACGGCTGTATTCCTGCAGATAATCAATGCCCTTGGGGGCGCTGTAGACCAGACCATGCCATTCCGGGTATTTCCAGCTGCAGGTCCCTATCCTTATTCTCTCGGGATGCTTGGCCATTTAAGAACCTCGGCTTCCTCTTTCAGCACGCTGATCCATTCAAGTTTGTTCACCCGGCTCCTCCTTGATGGATAAATATATAATGAAATTGAGTTGTTATGCAATTAAAAAAATGATAAAATCAAAAGGAGGCTGAGGGTATTGGTGGAGTGGTGCTGGCGATAAGCGGCGACATTCCGGTGGCGCCGGCCGGTAAATATCTTTTCGAATTTTTATCCCCATAACTGCCAGGCGAGCATTCGCACAGCAGCGTAGTAAATATCCGCAGGAAGAAACTTTTCTGCCCCCAACATTTCTCGGAAAACTTTATCTGCCTGTCGCCTTTGGATTTTGCCTTTGAGGTCTTTTGAAAACTGATACAAAGCGTCATGGATCATTGAGGCATGATATGTTTTTGGTTTTCCGGTTGCGGGATTCATCGCTCCTTCGGGGGTGCCTATGATCATGTCCAGGAAATTTATTTTCGGGCTGCAGCCGTTCCATGCATACCCTTTTTGTACATGGATATTTCCATCCGGATCTATGGAAATCCAATTGTTCTTGAACGCGACGTTACGTATCGAAGATTTATATACATAATCTTTTTCGAGGGTGTATATAAGGTTGTTTTTCTGATATCGTTCCATATCCCCCTCCCCTGTCGCAGAATTGTTTGAAATCAGCTATCTAATGTATGTTACGCATGAAAGGCTTGAAAGATGATCCAATGTTTTTGGATTTGGTCAATTTAAGACTTTTTGCGAACTTTCAACAAAATGGACCGTGTTATTGCAGTGGCTGTCTGTGACATGACCTAAAATAATACTGCGAAAGCGATGCGAAAATAAATTCGAAATTTTTTTCCGCCGAATTTGATTGATATATCGAACATGTAACCAGTGGTTGCCACTGAAACAACAAATATAATAGGTACTTGTACCTATAGACTTTTGAAGTCGGATTCTGTATATAACCAATCCTATGCTGTTCGGTGTATTTCGCTACAGAGCGCAACATTTCGCAACCCATCCAGGAGCATTGGAAGATGGAAATAGTTGATAATGCCTGCACGTCGCTGAAAGCCGTCGGCAAGAGTGGAAATTGGGTTTGTGAATGGATTCTTAAAAAGCCCTCCAGGATGGGGCTTGGCAATATCGAGATAAGATCCCATAAACTCATCCGCCACGGTAATCTTGAAGTGCGCCAAGAAATATTAGCCTACCTGGCCAGTGCGGATACATTCTATGAAATTGAAATCATGCTGGATGAATGCGAGGCCAATCACAATGGTCTCAGGGCCTTGGAATTTTCATCGCGTGAACGACTGAAGCATCCAAATTCCAAACACGTAGCGGTTATCGTCTCGGAAAATTTATCTTCCACATACAGGAAACTCCTTGAAGCCTTACCACAAATCCTGCCATTTATTGGAATCGAGATTACGGTATTAAAGTTGTCAATGGAATGCGTTATGGCAACTATCTTACCTCTTATTATCGCCCGCTCGGATAACAGTCATAGTTTTGCTGCCAATCCAATTTGTATTTCGAAACAGCAGACGGTTGCATGAATCACGTTTCGATGCCATTTTTTGTTCGTTAGAGGCGCCTATTCTCACCAGCATCATTTTGGGTTGGATGTTGGGTTGCGTTTTCATCATCGGCGAATCGAGGAGGGAAAAATGGCAAGATGGTCGGACGCGATTATGCTGCAGCAATATTATCACTGGAAGCCGCAATTGTCAGTGCCTGGCGTGTATGAAATAGGGTTTGTCCGAAACGGCGAATTCGCGCCAAGGTATGTTGGCAGTTCATCTTCAAGTATTTATGTCCGGTTGAAATCTCACTGGAATGAATACGGGAGCAAGAGTATCGCAAAATATTATGAAGGAAGAACGAGAGACCTCCTGTATTTCCACTTTATCAAATCCATAGATGGAATCAGAATAGAGCAGAATCTGCTGAAACGATATGGGATTGGTCGAGATAGTGGTCTGTATCTCTGGAATAGAAAGTACGAAGGGGTGGTATAGAATCCTGATCGTGGTACCGATCCGCAAGAACATAGGAAGGGCTCATGGTTGCTGCTGCTGATGATTTGTTCCCGTGCCTGAATTCCCATGGTGGGACAGGCTCCTTATTGCCCCATAGACCGATTCTGTTTTTCCGCGCTTGTTTTTCCAGCCTCAACCATTCTGAAGAGAATGCCCTCCTACCATGTTTCCGATAGAGCCACGCATATCCCCATTCCTGACTATATTCTCATTATGGAATAATCTGTATCACAGCCTGACCCGGATGGCATATCGTCAGGGGCCATCGCCTGGGAAAAATAAACGCGAAGCCAATTGTTACAGTAGAGATCTTTGGCTGCTGTAGGTATATTATATAAATAAAATAATTATTTAGATATCCTCTTCCAAAATATTGACATTTTTCTATATACAGATTAAAGTTGTAGAATTAACTTTCGAGATTCGTTCAAGCGATAGCTATAAAGTGTCCTCAGGGTCCGGTTCTCGCCCCGTGAGCCGCGAGTTTTAGTGCCGCTTAGATGCAGCGGAGGAAAGCGGCCCGGACATGTTTGAGCGAAGCGAGTTTCCGGGCCGCCCGGAGCAAATCTCAGCGGGACTTAAGCGAAGCGGCGTGGGGCGGAAACCGGAGCCGGAGAACACCGGTTCATGAAATTCGAAAGTTGAGTGACAAAAATACCACTCTCTGGTTCTCCCCTGCCATTTTGCCGTCCACCATCTATACGGACGATCTGAAAAATAATGATTCAATCCATCATCATTAGCAAAAAGGAGGAGTTGAACTATGGTCGAGACAATTCCAGCTGAAATCAAAGATGCTTATTCGTCTATTTGCGGTAAGTTTGAAACTTCTTTTAACAATAAAGATTCCAGTGGATTGGGAGATTTATATACCAAAGACGCTAAAATGATGCCCCCTGATATGGATATTGTCGTTGGACGATCGGCGATTCAAGAATTTTGGCAGGGTGCGTTGGCAGTGGGAATAAAATCTTATGAAGGGGAGCTGGCTGAGGCAGAGCTTTTTGGGGATACTGGCTATTTAGTTGGTACATACAAGCTTTTGGGCCAGGAGGGTGAGTCGATTGGAAATGGGAAATTCATGTCCATCCTGAAAAAAGAAGAAGGCAAGTGGAAAGTCCATAGAGATATTTACAACAGCAGTCCCCCGGCGAAATGAAAATGCAGTCCATCCTGTGTGCCGTCGCGGCTGATTGGGACTATCTTACGACGCCCCCTCATGAATCCCACCCATCAATGCGCAGCATCAACGCTGGAAAGGTTCTTTTTTAGCTACCGGGCACCAAACGGGCATGAAAACGAAAAAAGGGATTACAGCTTAAGCTGGAACCCCTTGATTTCTATGGTGGGCGATACTGGGTTTGAACCAGTGACTTCTACCGTGTGAAGGTAGCACTCTCCCGCTGAGTTAATCGCCCGAGCATTTATTGGCCTTCTATAAAGGTTTCTTCAGATCTGGTCAAGTGTTTTTTTCCGGCGCGTCGCCCGGGGACGGGGCTTCCGGCGCATCCGGATCATCTTCTTCCGGCGGATCCGGATCATTCCCAGGGGCAGCCTCCGGCGCTGGATCGGATTCGGCATCTGGATCGGACTTGGCGTCCGGGTCGGGAGGGGCGTTCTCGATGATCATCGGGAGGTATGCGGGCGTCGGGGCCTCCGCAGGAGCATCCGCTCCCCCTTCCAATGCTCCGGGGAACTGGAGCCCCGGCTGTTCGTGCGGGGCTTCGGTGCCGGACGTTTCCGGGGCGATCTCCTTCGGGGTGGGCAGGTCCTTCAGGTCCTTCAGGTTGAAGATCTCCAGAAATTTGCGGGTGGTGCCGTAAAGGAGGGGGCGGCCCGGCATCTCCTTCCGTCCGAGGATCTTGATGAGCTTCCGCTCGAGGAGGGCCCGCAGGACCCCGCCGCAGTCGACGCCGCGGATGTGTTCAACGTCGCTTTTGAGCACCGGCTGCTTGTAGGCAATGATGGCCAGGGTCTCCATGGCAGCCCGACTCAGCCGCGCTGGGCCGCTCTGGAGCATCCGCTGGATCCACTCCCGCCATTCGGGCCGGGTTCTCAACTGGTATCCGCCGGCGACCGCCGCCAGGTAGAAGCCGCCCCTCCGCCGCTCGTATTCGTCGCCGAGCTGATTCAGGGCTTCGCGCACGGCCGCGGTGTTTTCCAGTTCGAGGATCTCTGCCATGCGTCCGGGACTGAGGGGCCCCTCGGCGACGAAGAGGAGGCCCTCGATAATATGTTTGATGTCTTCTTTCACTGGTAGAACAACCGGATGGTACCGTTCTGGTAGTGCTGGGCGATGCGGACCAGGCCCAGCTTGCCCATTTCGAGCAGGGCGAGGAAGGTGGCGATCATCTCCTCCCTGTCGGCATCCCGGGAGAAGAGCTCGCGGAATGTCACCGAGCCCTTTTCCTCGAGCACCTCGATGATGTGGGCGATCTTGTCCTGGATGGAGAAACGCTCGGTGTCGAGGTCGACGCCGTGATCGCCGGGCATGTTCTCGATGATCCGCTGGAATGCATCGATGAGCTCGAAGAGGCTGACCTGGATGAAGCGGTCCGCCGGGTCATGGGGGAACGCCTCTATTCCCGGGGCGCGGGAGAATGTGTCTTCACCCAGCACGGGCCGCTGGTTCAGCTGCTCCGCCGCCGTCTTCATGCGGAGGTACTCGATGAGCGGGCGGGTGATCTCCAGGCGCGGATCCTCCTCGTCCTCCCCGTCGGCGTCGTGGACGGGCAGGAGCATCTTCGATTTGATCTGGGTGAGGGTTGCGGCCATCAGGAGGAAATCCCCCGCGAAGTCGACGTTCATGACCTTCATCCACGCGATGTATTCGAGGTACTGCTCGGTAATCATGGCGATGGGGATGTCGTAGATGTCCACCTCGTTCTTGTGGATGAGGTAGACGAGAAGGTCCATGGGACCTTCAAAGATGTTTTCGACCTTGACTTCGTATCGGCTGTCGGGCATGGCGAAACCGGAGGACCGCCGGACGGTCGCGGGACCGTCCGGCAGGGACAATCAGATCCGGATGGCGGCGCGGACCTCTTCCATGGTCTGCTGGGCCACCTCGCGGGCCTTGCTGCCGCCGGCGAGAATCAGCTCGGCGACGAGCTCAGGGCGTTCTTCATAATGATGCCGCTTCTCCCGGATGGGGTCGAGGAAGGCGATGAGGTTCTTGGCCATCTTTTTCTTGCAGGCCACACACCCGATCTCGGCCTGGCGGCACTGCTGGTTGATTTCATCGACCAGGGGCTGCGGGCTGTAGAGCTTGTGGAAGTCGAAGACGTTGCAGATCTCCGGGTTGCCGGGGTCGCTTTTACGCTTGCGGGCCGGGTCGGTAATCATTTTCGACACCTTCTCCATCACCTGCTCCGTCGAATCCGAAAGATAGATGGCGTTGTCGTAGCTCTTGCTCATCTTGCGCCGGTCCCACCCGAGGATCTTGGCGGTCTCCGTCAGCATGGCCTGGGGCTCGGGGAAGGTGTCGCCATAGAGATAGTTGAACCGCCGGGCGATCTCCCGGGTGATCTCCACGTGGGGGACCTGGTCCACGCCCACGGGGACGCCGTCGGCCTTGTAGATGATGATGTCCGCCGCCTGGAGGACCGGATAGCCCAGGAAGCCGAAGGTGGAGAGGTCCTTGCTCGCAAGCTGGACGATCTGGTCTTTGTAGGTCGGGTTGCGCTCGAGCCAGGGCACCGGCGTGATCATGCTGAGGAGCAGGAAGAGCTCTGCGTGCTCCTTTATGTGGGACTGGACGAAGAGGGTGCACTTTTCCGGAGAAAGCCCCGCGCTGAGCCAGTCGATCATCATCTGCTTCACGTAGTCGGATATTGTTTCCGTATTTTCGTAGCTGCTCGTCAGGGCGTGCCAGTCGGCGATGAAAAAAAAGCAGTCATACCGCTCCTGCATGTCGATCCAGTTGGCCAGCGCACCGTGAAGGTTGCCGAGGTGGAGGGGGCCGGTGGGGCGCATCCCGCTGAGGATTCGTTTCTTGTCTGCCATGGGAATCGGTTCTCCTAAGTTTCTGATCTTTTCGGATTGGGCATTCAAATCGGCCCCTACATACCCGATCCCATGTAAAAAGGCAATCCTGTTGGAGGGGGGTGGTTCCCTGGCGGATATGGAAGGCTATTGGTCGGCCGCTGCCGGGCCTTCGTAAAGAAAGCAGCGGACCCACTGGCCCGGGCGGTGTTCGCGGAACGCCGGGACATCCTGCCGGCAGCGCGTCATCACATGGGGGCACCGGGGATGGAAATGGCAGCCTTCGGGCGGCGACAGGGGGCTCGGGAGGTCGCCGGACAGGGCCGTCCGCTCCCGGTGCGCGTTGACGTCGGGCACCGGCGCGGCCTCCAGCAGGGCCTGGGTGTAGGGATGGAGGGGCTGGGCGTAGAGGTCGGCCTTCTCCTGGAGCTCCACAAGGCGGCCCAGGTACATGACTGCTACGCGGTCGCTGATGTGCCGCACCACCGAGAGATCATGGGAGACGAAGAGGTAGGTCAGGTGGAACTGCTCCTGGAGGTCCATCAGGAGGTTGATGACCTGGGCCTGGATCGAGACATCGAGGGCCGAAACCGGCTCGTCGCAGATGATGAGCTCCGGCTGGAGGGCCAGGGCGCGCCCGATGCCGATGCGCTGGCGCTGCCCGCCGCTGAACTCGTGGGGATAGCGGTTGATGACTTCGGGCCGCAGGCCGACCACCGACATGATCTCCCGCACCCGATCGAGCCGCTCGGCCGGGGTCCCGACCCCGTGGATGACCAGGGCTTCTGCAATGATCCGCCCCACCGTCATACGCGGGTTGAGGGAAGAGTAGGGGTCCTGGAAAATGATCTGCATCCGCTGGCGGAGCGGCTGGATCTCCTTTCGGCCGAGGGCCAGGATGTCCTGGCCGCTGAACCGGATCTCTCCGGCGGTCGGCTCCTCCAGTCGCAGAATCGCCCGGCCCAGGGTGGATTTGCCGCAGCCGCTCTCACCGACCAGGCCCAGGGTCTCTCCCCGGTAGATGTCGAGGTCGATGCCGTCCACCGCCTTGACGACGCCCCGCTTTCCCACGGCCGTGTCACCCTTCACGGGATAGTGTTTCCGGACGCCCCGCAGCGTCACCAGCTTTTCCCGGCCTTCCGCCATACGTCCCTTTCCACCGATGGTTTCCATTACGCCTCCTCGTAGAGCCAGCAGCGGACCGTATGCCCGCCGGTGTCGATCAGTCCGGGTTCGGCTTCATAGCACCGGTCAAACGCCCGGGTGCAGCGGTCGCTGAATTTGCACCCCCGGGGAAGGGAGAGCAGGTTCGGCACCACGCCGGGGATGGCCTCGAGGCGGCTCCGGTCCGACGCCGTGGTCCCGGGGATGGACCGCATGAGGCCCTGGGTGTAGGGGTGTAGGGGGGTGTTGAAGAGCGCTTCGACATCGGCCTCCTCTACAATCCGCCCCGCGTACATCACCACCACGTGTTCGGCGGTTTCGGCCACCACCGCGAGATCGTGGGTGATCAGGAGGATGGCGGTGCCGGTCTTTTTCCGAAGGGCGTCCATCAGCGCCAGGATCTGGGCCTGAATGGTCACGTCGAGGGCGGTGGTCGGCTCGTCGGCGATGATGAGCCGGGGGTCGCAGGCCAGGGCCATGGCGATCATCACCCGCTGGCGCATGCCGCCGCTCATCTGGTGGGGATAGTCGTTCACCCGCTCCTCGGGGGAGGGGATGCCCACCTGCTGGAGCAGGTCGACGGCCCGGGCGAGCGCCGCCGCCTTGGAGAGCCGCTGGTGCAGCCGCAGCACCTCCGTGATCTGCTCCCTCACGCGGAAGACCGGGTTGAGGGAGGTCATGGGCTCCTGGAAGATCATGGAGATCTGGTTCCCCCGGATCCGGCGCATCTGTCGCTCGGAAAGGGAGAGGAGGTTGGTGCCGTCGAATCGGATCTCGCCGGCCACGATCCGGCCCGGGGGTTCCGGGATGAGCCGCATGACCGACAGGGAGGTGACGCTCTTGCCGCATCCGGATTCCCCTACTACGGCCAGGGTCTGGCCGGGGGAGATGGCGAAACTGACGTCGTCTACCGCCTTGGCCTCGCCGCGGTCGGTGAAAAATGAGGTCTTGAGGCCCCGAACTTCGAGCAATGGTTCAGACATGTCGCTTCCTTGGCTGTTGCAGGCTTCGGGGGCGCCGGAGGGCGCCCCGGTTGCATCATCGACGGCCGATGGGGCTTCGGGGGGCATCGCTATTCCCGAAGCCGGGGGTCCAGGGCGTCCCTCAGGCCGTCCCCCAGAAGGTTGAACCCGAGGACGGCCAGGAGGATCATCAGGCCGGGGAAGGTGACGGCCCACCAGGCCCGGAGGATGAGGGCCCGTCCGTTGGCCAGCATGGCGCCCCATTCGGGCGTCGGGGGCTGGGCCCCAAGGCCCAGAAAGGAGAGGGCCGCCGCCTCGAGGATGGCCGATGCGAACCCCAGGGTGGTCTGGACGATGAGCGGCGCCAGGCAGTTGGGGAGGATGTGGATGAAGATCAGCCGGACATCCCCCGCACCCAGGGCGCGGGCCGCCTGAACGTAGTCCTTGGCGTACTCCTCGAGCACCGATCCGCGGACGATTCGGGCATACCGCGGGATGCTCACCACGCCGATGGCGATCATGGCGTTTCGGAGGCTGGGCCCCAGGAATGCCACGATGACGATGGCCAGGAGGATCGAGGGAAACGCCAGCAGGATATCCATGAGCCGCATGATGATGTTGTCGATTTTTCCGCCGTAGAAGCCGGCGACGGCCCCTGCAAGGGTCCCGAAGAAAAGGGAGATGGAGACGGCGACGATCCCCACCAGCATGGAGATGCGGGAGCCGTAGATGATGCGGCTCAGAAGGTCCCGGCCGAAATCGTCGGTGCCCAGCGGATAGCTCCAGCTCCCGCCCTCGTCCCAGACCGGGGGCTTCAGCTTGTCGTAAAGGGACTGGGCCAGGGGATCATGGGGGGCGATCCACTGGGAGAAAAGGGCCATGACCAGAAAAAGGGAGATGATGATGATGCCGGCCACGGCGATCTTGTTCTTCCGGAGCCGCAGCAGGGCTTCGGTCAGGGGGCCGTAGGATTTTTCCGCTTCCGCGGCGCTGTTTTTCAGGGGGGCGGCGGTCGTTGTCATCAGCTCACCTTGATTCGGGGGTTGACCCAGGCATAGAGAATGTCCACGAGCATGTTGATCAGCACAAAGGTGGTGGCCACCAGCATGGTCCCCCCCTGCACGGCGTTGAAGTCCCGGGCGTAGACCGCGTCGAGAATCCATTTGCCGATCCCCGGCCAGGCGAAGATGGTCTCGGTCAGGATGGCACCGCCCATGAGGATGCCGAACTGCAGCCCGATGACGGTGATGACGGGGATGAGGGCATTCTTGAGGCCGTGCTTCAGGTAGACGACCACCGGCCCGAGCCCCTTGGCCTTGGCCGTCCGGATGTAGTCCTGGCGCAGCACCTCGAGCATGCTCGACCGGGTGATGCGGGCGATGATGGCCATGGGAATGGTGGAGAGGGTGAACGCGGGCATGATCAGGTGCCAGAGGGCGTCCTTGAAGGCCGGCCAGTTCTGGGAGAGGATGCTGTCCAGGAGGTAGATGCGGGTGACGGTTTCAAGGTTGATATGGTAGCTGAGCCTTCCGGAGAGGGGCAGCCATCCCAGGTTGAGGGAGAAGATGATCATCAGCACCAGCCCGAGCCAGAAGATGGGCATCGAGACCCCGATGAGGGAAAAGACCATGCTGGTATAGTCGAAAATGGAATACTGCTTCGTCGCCGAGATGATGCCTGCCGCCATGCCGAAGATCGTAGCGATGATGATGGCGGCGATGGAGAGCTCGATGGTGGCCGGAAAACGCTCGGCGATCTCGGTGGTGATTTTTTCGTTGGTCTTGTAGGCGCGGCCCAGATCTCCCCGGAAGAGGCGGGCCATAAAGAGCCCGTACTGGACATACAGGGGCTTGTCCAGCCCCAGGTCCTCCCGAAGCTCTTTGAGGGACTGCTCCGAGGCCCGCTCGCCCAGCATCATCTCGGCGGGGTCGCCCGGGATCATGTGGATCATGAAAAAGACGAGGATCGAGATCCCCAGCAGGGTGGGGATCAGCGACAGAAATCGATGCAGGATAAATTTGGACAAGGCATTTCCTCACAACCTGCCGAGGGTTGGATGTATCGCGAAACCGGGCGTCGACCGCCCGGTTTCGCACCTGGCCGTCAGGCGGCGGTCATGCGGCTACTCCATCCATACCTTGTGGAGCCGTACGCTCGCCGTGGGGTGGAGCTTGAAGTTCTGGACCTGCTTCAGTTCGGGCCAGACCACCAGCGAATGGGCCACGTTGATGAGGGGCACCTCGTCGTGGATGAGCTGCTGGGCATGGCGGTAGAGCTGGATCCGTTCATCCTTGGAGTTGGCCTGCTTCGCCTTGAGGATGGTGTTGTGGTAGTCCTCGTTCTTCCACTGGGTCCGGACGTTGGGGTCGGCCATGCCGTCCAGGAGCACCGCCAGGAAGTTGTCGGGGTCGCCGTTGTCGCCGGTCCAGCCGAGCTGGAAAAGGTCCATCTCGGGCGGCTGGGTCCGCTGCTTCTTGAGGTAGGTCCCCCACTCGAAGGTGACCAGCTCCACGTCGATGCCGACCTTCTTGAGATCCGCCTGGATGGCTTCCCCCACCTTCATGCCGTTGGGGTTGTAGGGCCTCGGCACCGGCATGCTCCAGAGGGTGATCTTGTCCTGACCGGCGGCCTCGAGCTTGCCCGCGAAATCGGCCTCCTTCAGGAGGGCCATGGCGGCCTCCGGGTCATAGGGATGGTCCACGATGTCGTCGTTGTACCCCCACATGGTGGGCGGAATGGTGTTTTTGGCCACCTGGCCGAGGCCGTAGTAGATATTGTCGACGATGGCCTTCTTGTTGATGGCCAGGGCGATGGCCTTGCGGATCTGCTTGTCCTGCCAGAGGGGCTTGGTGTGGTTGAAGCTCACATAGCCGATGTTCATGCCGGGCTGGGAGACCAGCTTCAGGTTGGGGTCCTTCTTGGCCAGTTCGATGTCCTCGGGGTTGGGGAACTGGCAGATGGAGATGTTGCCGGTCTTGAGCTCGAGAAAACGGACCGAGTTGTCCGGGATCACCCGGAAGATCGCCTGGTCGAGGTAAGGCCGGCCGTCCCAGTACTCGGTGTTGGCCTCGAGGATGATCCGGTCGTCTTTGACCCATTTGACGAATTTGAACGGCCCGGTGCCGACGGGATTGCTCCGGAAGTCTTCACCATATTTAACCGCGGCCGTGGGGCTCACGATGGCGGCGAAATCCATGGCCATGTTGGCCAGAAACGGGGCTTCGCGCCGCTTCAGCTTGAAGACGACCGTATGGCTGTCCACCGCCTCGATGCTCTCGATGGTGTCGTCCATCTCCATGCTGAGCCAGTATTCGGCCGGCGGCTGCTTCTCCGGAAACGCCGGCGGCTCGCCAGCGAACTTGACATTCTTCTCCTTCATCATCCGGCCGATGGAGAAGACCACCGCATCGGCGTTCATCTCGGTGCCGTCGTGGAACTTGACGTCTTTGCGCAGATGAAAGGTGTAGGAGAGGCCGTCTTCGGCCACGTCCCAGGAGGTGGCCAGGCCCGGGACGAGCTCCGTCGATTCGTCCGCGTAAAGCACCAGTTGGTCGAAGATGTTGTCGCAGATCATGAACGAATTGCCGTCGGTCTCGAATGCCGGATCCAGGCCGGCGCTGTCGCCGCCCCGGCCGAAGACGAGCGTCCCGCCGACCTTGGGGTCGGCCGCCGTCGCCATGCCCGCGAGGATCAACAGCAGCCCAATGGCCCACCACAATGCCCTTCTTTTCATATTCCCTCCTTCTTGGTGCAATGATTGAAACGGTTAGGTGTGAATAATGCAAACCATATCGGATGGATAGCAGAAACGTGAAATAATGTCAAAAATATAAGTGAACCAAGTCTCTTTTCGTTGAAACAGCACCGGCGCGGCGGGTGTTCCAAGAACGTGTTGACAGCAGGGGACAAGCGTCTATAATGATCCGTATTCATTTACTGTCGGCGGTATGCTGCCCGCCGGACACCACCTTGGGGAACATCGCCATGAAAGAACTGCTGTCGACCCGGGAGGTCGCGAAATTCCTGGATATCAATGAAAAAATGGTCTACTCGCTGATCTCGGACAAGGGGCTTCCGGCCACCAAGATCACCGGGAAATGGCTTTTTCCCAAGCACCTGGTCGAGCAATGGATCGAGGCCAACACCATCAACTATCCGGAGCCGTCGACCCACCTGCCGCCCTACCATGGCCTCCTGATCATTGCCGGGAGCAACGACCCCCTGCTGGAGCAGTCGATCACCCTCTTCAACAAGACCCATACGGACCATGTGGCGGTGTTCGGCAACCTCGGCAGCATGGGCGGCCTGAGGGCCCTCCGCCGGGACCTCTGCCACATGGCGTCGAGCCACCTGCTCCAGGAGGACGAGTCGGACTACAACTTCACCTTTGCCAGCGAGGAGCTGGACCGGATGCCCGCCGTGATCAACTTCTGCCGGCGCGAGCAGGGCATCCTGGTCCAGAAGGGCAACCCCAAGGGCATCAACGCCGTGTCGGATTTCGCCCGCCCCGGCCTGCGAATGGTCAACCGGCCCCTGACCACCGGCACCCGGCTCCTGTTCGACCGCGCGCTGGCGGCCGAGGGGATCGATCCCGAGGGAATCGATGGATATCAACGGGAAATACCCCGTCATATCGATGTCGGCATTGAGATCCTGGCGGACCGGGCGGATGCGGCACCCTGCATCCGCCCGGTGGCGAACCTCCTCAACCTCGATTTCATCCCCCTCCGCTGGGAGCGGTTCGATATGCTGATGACCCGGGAGAAGTTTTTTGAACAGGGCGTCCAGCTCTTCATCGGCATGCTTCATGAATCCCCGTTTCTGACCCTCGCCGCCGAGATGGAGGGATATGACGTCAGCATGGCCGGCAAAATGGTATTTCCCATGGAGTAGCCGGGCGCGACATCAGGAGGAGACCCATGCATGATATCCCTGTCATTATCGTCACCGGGGCCTCCCGGGGGCTTGGCGCCGACATCGCCCGATGGCTGGCAACCAAGGGCGCCAGGGTGGCCGTGGCGGCCCGCACCCTGAAGGCCCTGGAAGCGGTCGCCCTCGACGTCGACTCCGCGGGGGGGCAATCCCTCATCCTGCCGGCGGATGTGTCCGACAGGAAGGCGTGTGAACGGTTGGTGGAGACGACCCTGCACCACTTCGGCCGGCTCGACGGCCTGGTCAACAATGCCGGGATCCTCGCGCCCCTGGCCGCCATCGGCCAGTCGGACCCCGATACCTGGGCCCGCAACATCGCCGTCAACCTCCTGGGCCCCTTTTACCTGATCCGTGCGGCCCTTCCGGCCCTCAGGAACGCCGAAGGCCGGGTGGTGAACATCAGCAGCGGCGCCGCCCGGAAACCCATTGGTGCATGGAGCGCCTACTGCGCCGCCAAGGCCGCCCTGACCCACCTCACGGCGGTGCTGGCGGTGGAGGAGCCCCGAATCACCGCCGTCGCCCTGCGGCCGGGCGTCATCGACACGGCGATGCAGGCGTTGATCCGCCGGGAAGGGCCGGAGGCCATGGACCCCGAGAAGGCGGCCTATTTCCGGCAGCTCAAACAGGATGGGCGGCTCGAGCCCTCCTGGATGCCGGCCCGGTCCGCGGCATGGCTGGCCCTCCACGCACCCAAAGAACTGAGCGGCCGATTCGTCGAATACGACGATCCCCGGATTGCCGATCCCGCCCGGGCGATGTTCAAAACACTCTCCCCCTGAGCCCCGGACCCCGGCAGGGTACCGGCGCGGCCATCCCCCGCTTCCTTCGTCTTTTCAGACCGATAAAAAACCTGACAGCCCCAAGGCGGTGAATCACCGGCATCCACCGTCCGAATGCGACATCTTTTTCTCCGTTCCCAAAGACAACTCCACCCCAGCGCTTCATTTGCGCGAAGGATAGCATTGGTCTCCGGATCTATAGACGACCGGTTGATGAAACTCGAAAGTGGATAGGATCATTTTTTCACCACGATGGCACAGGGTTTGCTGATTTCCGGGGCCAGGATGAGGGAGACCATGACGTTTTGGCACCGCATGAAACCTCAACAATGGAGAGGAATATGTACACAGGAGAGTCTTACAGCAGAAAAGTGCGCCCGGGGTCCGTCGGGAAGGATGCCGTCGAGGCCATGATCAACGCCAGGTCTATTGCCGTGGTCGGCGCAAGCAACCGCGCCGGCAGCGTCGGGCTTGCCGCATTCAAGAACCTGCTCCGCGCCGGGTACAAGGGGGTGCTCTATCCGGTCCATCCCAGGGATGCCTCCATCCAGGGGGTCAAGGCCTATCCGTCCATCGAGGCGATTCCGGATCCCGTGGATCTGGCCGTTCTCATCATCGGAGCCAAGCAGGTCCCCGGCATCGTCGCGTCGGCCGCAGGCCGGGGCGTGCAGGGATGCCTCGTCATCAGCGCCGGGTTCAAGGAGATCGGCGGAGAGGGCGCGGCCCTGGAGGACCGTGTCAAGGCGATCGTCCGGGAGACCGGCATCCGGGTCATCGGCCCCAACTGCCTTGGCATCATCAACACCCATCCCGACATCCGCATGAATGCGAGCTTCGCCCGAATCATGCCCAGGACCGGAAACATCGCTTTCATCTCCCAGTCCGGGGCGCTCTGCACCTCGGTTCTCGACTACGCCGCCGGGCGGAACATCGGCTTCTCCAAGTTCATCAGCTTCGGGAACAAGGCCGATATCAGCGAGATCGATTTTCTGAGATATCTTCGGGACGATCCGGACACCCAGCTGATCCTGATGTACCTCGAAGACATCAGCGACGGCCACGCCTTCATGGAGATCGGAAAGGAGATCACCTACCACGCCGGCAAGCCGATCCTCGTGGTCAAGTCGGGCCGCTCCACCGAAGGGGCGCGGGCCGCGGCCTCCCACACCGGCTCCCTGGCCGGATCGGATGCCACATACGACGCCATTTTCCACCAGAGCGGCATCCAGCGGGTCGAAGGAATCCATGAGCTTTTCCACTACGCCGAAGCATTCTCCAAGCAGCCCCTGCCCCGGGGGAACCGGGTTGCCATCATCACCAATGCGGGCGGTCCGGGGATCATGGCCACGGATGCCGCCGTGCGCCACGGACTGACGCTGGCGTCCCTGTCGGAGGCGACGCGGTCGGCGCTCCAAGGGGATCTGCCGCCCACGGCAAGCCTGGGCAACCCGGTCGACGTCATCGGCGACGCCACCCACGAGCGCTACGAAGCGGCCATCCGGAGCGTGCTCCAGGATGACGGCGTCGACGGGGCCATCGTGATCCTGACCCCCCAGGCCATGACCGACATTCGCGAGACCGCAGAGATTCTTCCGAGGGCGGCGGCGGATGTCGACAAGCCGATACTGGCCTCCTTCATGGGCTTGGTGGACGTCTCCGAAGGGGTGGAGTACCTCCAGTCCCACGGCATTCCCAATTATGTCTTTCCCGAGGCCGCCGCCCGCGCCCTGGCCGCCATGGTCCGTTTCGGTGAACGCCTGGCCACCCGAGACCAGCGGCGGGAGATCATCCGCCTCCCCTGCGAACGCGACCAGGTGGCTCGCCTGATCGAGCGGAAGCTGGGGGACGGGGAAGAAGCGTATATGCCCGAAGCGGAAGCCTACGAGGTCTTCTCGGCCTACGGCCTTCCGGTGCCCCGTCACCGGCTGCTCCGGGAGCCGTCGGAAATCGATGCGGCCCTCGCCGAGGTCGGCCTGCCTGCCGTGATGAAGATCGTCTCGCCCGACATTATCCACAAGTCCGACGCCGGCGGGGTCCGGGTCAACCTGACGACGCCGGAGGCTGTCCGGGCCGCCTATGACGAGATCATCGCAAATGCAAGGCGGTACAAAACGGACGCCCGGATCGACGGTGTCTTCATGGTGGAGATGGCCGGAAAAGGGGTGGAGGTGATCCTGGGCGCCACGCGGGATCCGGCATTCGGACCCCTCTGCATGTTCGGACTGGGGGGCGTTTTCGTGGAGGTCATGAAGGATGTCACCTTCCGCCTTGCCCCCATGTGGGCGCTGAGCGCCGAGAACATGGTCCGGCAGATCAAAAGCTACCGCATCCTCGAGGGGGTCCGGGGGAATCCGCCGTCGGACGTCGCGGCCATCAAGGCGTGCATCATGAAGCTCTCGCAGCTGGCGGCGGACCATCCCGGGATCCGGGAGCTGGATATCAATCCGCTGATCGTCTACCCTGAGGGCGGCGGATGCGTCGCGGCTGACGGCCGGATCCTGCTCGCGCGCCCGAATCGCCCGGGCGCCTGACGGCGGGTGCCGCCCTCCTTACTCCTTTTTCCCCTTTTCGGCGTCCGGCGCCGGAAACGGGGGGAAGCGTCGGAAAACCGAGCGGAGACGGATGAGCATCTTTTCCAGGATGTCGTCGATCTCGCGGATCTGGAACATCCGGCCGGCGCCGAAAAGAAGTGCCATGAACGCAGCACCGACGACGGCCGAGACCGACAGGGCCCCGGCCGTCGTGCCGGTGTCGATGGC
The DNA here is from genome assembly GCA_913060435.1 of uncultured Desulfococcus sp. Classification (GTDB taxonomy): domain Bacteria; phylum Desulfobacterota; class Desulfobacteria; order Desulfobacterales; family Desulfococcaceae; genus Desulfococcus. The sequence goes on along the minus strand of CAJXSB010000010.1, from coordinate 4,994 downwards.
CTCCAGGAGACCGCGCCGGAGCCATTCCAGGGCTCCCCCGATGACCGCGCTGATGAGGGTGACCTTGAGGTAATGGCGGTATACGCCGGCGCTTTCCGTGTTGCGGCTTCGGCGGTTCCAGAGGAAGTAGAGCAGCCACACCTGGAAGATCACCGAGAGAGAGATGGCCCCGGCGATGCCCGCAGCGCCCCAGAGCTGCATATTGTACCAGTAAAGGGGGATGCTGAGAATCGCGCCGGCGGAGCAGAAGAGTGATGGGAAGAGGGTGTCCTGGGTGGCGAAATAGGCCCGGATGACGACGGACTGGGCCGAAAAGGCGACGGTGCCCGCCATGAGGAAAAAGAGGAGGTGCGCCGTGATTTGCGTCGCCGCCGCGTCGAAGCGCCCCCGCTGGAAGAGGAGCATCACGATTTCGTTCCGCAGGGCCATGAAGAGGACCGAAAAGGGGACGACGACCGCAAGGTATTTCAGGGTGGTGTTGAGGAGCCGGTTCATTTCCGAAAGCCGGCTCTCGGCGGCCAGGCGGGCCATGTAGGGAAAGGAGGCCGTCCCCACCGCCTGGCCGAAGAATCCCACCAGGACGAACATGATCCGGAGGTCGTAGGTGAGGGCGGCGATGCTGCCCGACGGCAGGTAGGACCCGAAATATTTGAGGAAAAACTCCGTCGAGAAGCTCATGGTGAGCCCTACCATGAGGGGCAGGGAGACGAGGACATAGGTTCTGAGGTCCGGATGCCGGATGTCGAACCGAAGGGTGATGACCATCCCCGCCCGACGCGCCCCGTAAAACTGGAGGGCGCAGTTGCCGAGGAAGGCGCCGGCCAGCGCACCCCACGAAAATCCCTCCATGCCGATCAGGGGGCTCAGCAGCACCCCGAAGAAGATGATCCCCAGGTTGTAGATGAGCGGTGCCAGGGCGGGGACGGCAAACTGCTCCCGGGCGAACTGGACCGCCATGAAAAGCCCGCCGGTGAAGAAGAAGAGCTGGGCGGGCATGACGATGCGGGTCATGCGGACCGCCTTGGCCTTGAGGACGGGGTCCGTTAGCCCCGGGGCGATCAGGGCGATGAGCCCGGGCGCCAGGAGCCACGCCGCGGCGATGAGAAGCAGCAGAAGGCTGCCGAATCCGGTCAGGATCACGGAGAAGACCTGCCACCCCTCGGCCTCCCGGTCTGCGGCCAGGTATCGGGAGAAGATGGGGATGAAGGTGACCGACAGGAATCCGCTGGCCAGCAGATGGTTCAGGATCTCCGGAATGACAAAGGCCACCTGGTAGGCGTCGACCTCGCCCCCGGCTCCCCCCATGTAGGCGATGGCCATTTCCCGCGCCAGCCCGATCACCCGGCTCAGCAGGACCGAGGCCATCATGATCAGGGATGCGATGCCGACTTTTCGATAGGATGACATGCCGCTGCCGCCCGCTTCCTGGTAGTCATTGGCGAAACGCCCGCCGGGAAACGCCCCCGGGCTTCGGGCGGGCCACACCATAACATACGGCCTCGGATGATGGCCAAGATAAAATTGGCGCGGTCGCCGCTCCCCGGGCGGGGTGCGGGAAGCGGCCCCGGCGCTGCAACAGCCACGATACCCTCTCCGATGGCGGTTTCTGCTTTACATATCCCATGAATTTTTCTATACTTTCTGCTTGACGTCACGATGATTTGCCCGGCAGATGCCCGCGAGCCTGTTTCATCATCACACAGCCCCGGAGAGATCATGTACCGTGAAAACTACATCAATGTGCTTCGCGAAGAGATCGTTGAAACCGTCGCCAATCACCTGAGCCCCGCCGCCGTCAAATACGGGTACAGCGAGATGCCGCTGGAAACCAACATCAAATGGCGGCCCATGGTGCTTATCATCGGAAATTATTCCTCCGGAAAGTCCTCGCTCATCAACGAGTTTCTCGGCGCGGATCTCCAGGACACCGGCCAGGCACCGACGGACGACTCCTTTACGGTGCTTACCTATGACGAAGCCGCCGACGAAGGGGAGAGGATCGAGGTAACCGAGGAGCGGGACGGAAAAGTGCTTCTCAACGACCCGGAATACCCCTTTTCGACGCTGCGGAAACAGGGACAGCGGTTTGCCGCCCATTTCCGGCTCAAGAAATCCAATTCCCCCTTCCTCAAGGACCTCGCCATCATCGACACCCCCGGCATGCTCGACAGCGTCACCGAGCGGGACCGCGGGTACGACTACCAGGAGGTCATCGGCGACCTGGCCCAGAAGGCCGGCCTCGTCCTCGTCCTGTTCGACGCCCACAAGGCCGGGACGATCCGGGAGGCCTACAAGAGCATCCGGGAGACCCTGTCGGCCGCCACCTTCGAGGACCGCGTGATCTTTGTCCTCAACCGCATCGACGAGTGCAGCTCCTTCAACGACCTGCTGCGGGTCTACGGCACGCTCTGCTGGAACCTGTCCCAGATCACCGGGCGCAAGGACATCCCCATGATCCGGCTGACCTACTCCCCCAATGCCGCCCCCAAGGCCACGGGCGCGGCCGCCTACCGGAAGGCCGAGTATCTTCCGCTCCTGGAAAACCAGCGGGAGGACCTCAAGCGGGCCATCCTCGACACCCCCCGCCGCCAGCTCGACCACCTGGCGAGCTTCGTCGAGATCCAGGGCGAGCGGATGATCCACTACATGGAGGCGCTGTCGTCCTTTCGGGAGCAGCGGCGGAAATTCCGCCTGAAGAAGATCCTGACCGGCACCGTCGCCAGCCTCTTCTTCGGGGGGCTGGCGGCGCTCTTCATCATGATGCTGGGGCTTCTGGACCCCATGCTCCTTGGCGGGGGATCCGGCGCCGCAGCGGTCCTCTTCATGCTTTTCTGGATGACCTACATCCAGAAGCGCCAGGAGGCGGGCTTCCTCCAGAGCGTCGTCGCGGATGTCGACACCCTGACGGATGTGGAGGACCAGACCCGGAAGGACAGCTGGGATGCGGTTCGGGAGATGGTCCGGAAGCACCTGGAGAAGGAGAAGGGCGGCTACTCCCTGTTCGACCTGAAACGGGAACTGACCGCACTCCGGCAGACGGTGGAGCAAGCCTCCCAGGAGATCCGGGAGGCCATGAGCGAGGTGGCCGCGCTGTCGGACGATGAAGACGCCGATTTCGACATCCCGATCCTGTCGATCAACGAGATCAGCAGGCCCGTCGGGCTGGGCGAAGAATACTACCAGAGTTTCAGATACAATGTTTAAGGAACCGAATCCGGAGGCCCCTGCGATGACGGCAACATTTCCCGGCACCCCAAAACTGTTGTGTATTGCCGCCCTGTTGATGGGCATTGCCGTCGGCGCCCCCAGTGCCGCATCGGAGACCTGGCGGGCGGCGGTGCCGTCCCAGGCCGGCATTCTGAGGGCTGTCTGGGGGCATTCGGCAGCGGCGGTCTTCGCCGTGGGCGACGGCGGCACCATCCGCCATTTCGACGGCGCATCATGGCAGGCCATGGAGAGCGGGACCGACAGCGACCTGGCGGCGGTCTGGGGCAGCGGTCCCGCGCGCGTGTTTGCTGCAGGTGCGGACGGCACCCTCCTCTATTACGACGGCACCCGCTGGCGCGGGCTGGACAGCGGCACCACCGCGGATCTCCATGCCGTCTGGGGCACGGGGGCGGGCGAGGTGTTCGCCGCTGGTGCCGAAGGCGTCATTCTCCGGTTTGCCGGTGCGGCCTGGCGCCCCATGGCCGGCGGCGCGGCCACCACGCTTTACGGGCTTTGGGGCAATGCCGGGGCCAACATCTTTGCGGTGGGCGGCGGCGGGCGGATCCTCAACTTCAACGGCTCGCGGTGGTACGCCATGGAGAGCCCGACAGGCATGCTGCTCCGGGCGGTCTGGGGCGCCTCGGGATCGGATGTCTTCGCCGCCGGCTCCGGGGTGCTGCTCCACTACAACGGGCGGGACTGGCAGGGGGACAGCGACGATCTCCGGCAGATTTACGCGCTCTGGGGTGCAAGCGGCGTCGATGTCTATGCGGCCGGTGAAACGCCGGATACGGGTGCCGGCTTTGTCCGGCGCTATGACGGGACCGGCTGGCATGAGATGCCTGTTGATGCGGATGCACCGATCTATGGCCTGTGGGGCGACGGACAGGGGAATCTCTTTGCTGTCGGCGGCAGCCGGGGCATCGGCGGGGTGGTCTACCAGTCGAATGAAGACGGATGGCGGGAAGCCTGGCGTCAGCCCGAAGAAACCCTCAACCGAGGGCTCTACGGCCTGTGGGCCAATTCGGACACCGAAGTTTTTGCCGTGGGCGCCGGCGGACGGGTGCTCCGCTATGACGGTGTGTCGTGGTCGCCCGTGGACGGGGGCGGTCCGGCGGCATACCGCGGGGCATGGGGAATGGATGGACAACTCTTCGCGGCGGGGCAAGACGGCGTGGTCCGGCGGTATGACGGCAGCCGCTGGGAGGATCTTTCCGGCGACGGCATCGACCAGCATCTCAATGCGGTCTGGGGGATTCCGGCGCCCGGCGATTCGGGCGGAATTCGCCTTCTGGCGGTGGGGGATGAAGGTACGGTCCTTGTCCATGCCGACGGCGCCTGGCGAGCGGCCGAGAGCGGGACGACGGCAGATCTTGAGGATCTCTTCGGATTCTCCGAGTCAGCGGTCTTCGCGGTCGGCGACGGCGGCACCGTCCTCCATTTCGACGGGGAGCGGTGGCAGCCGATGGAGACGCCCGTAGACGACCGCCTTCGGGGTGTCTGGGGGACGGATCCAACGGACCTGTTCGCCGTGGGAGACAGCAACACCATCCTGCACTATGACGGCTGGCAGTGGCGGACCATGGAGGACGATCCAGGCGCCAGCGATCACTTCCGATGCGTCTGGGGACGTTCCGGGACGGATGTCTACGCCGCGGGCCAGGATGGCAGCATCCAGCATTATGACGGCATCCAGTGGCGGCGGATGGAGAGCGGGACGACGGCGGTGGTGCAGCAGATCCAGGGCACGCCGGGGGGAGTGGTGTTTGCCGTCGACAGCGATGGTG
>CAJXSB010000009.1 GCA_913060435.1 uncultured Desulfococcus sp. | reverse complement strand
ACCTTTATCGTCAACCTGTCGGACGAAGACCTGCAGCGCTTTCTCAAGACATCGATCGCCGTCGAGATGGATTCCGAAGACGGTCTTGAGGAGGCCAACCGCCGTATGCCCCAGATCAAGGATCATATCGTCACCCTGCTGCCGACCAAAACAAGCAAAGAGATCCTCAGTGCAGAGGGAAAGAATGTGCTGCGCACCCAGCTCATGGAGGGGCTGAATGGACTGCTCTCCACAGGGAGGATCACCGCGCTCTATTTCACCGATTTCGTCATTCAGTAGGAGAAGAGGGGCATGTCCGAGAAAATTTTGTCTCAGGAAGAGATTGAAGCGCTCTATTCGGCAATGTCCGACGGCCAGATAGACACGGATCCGGAGGGGAGCCGGAAAGGAGAGGCGGAGGCAAGGCCCTATCTGCTCTACTCGCAGCAGAGCAAGCTGGAGGGGCATTTTGAGGTGCTGGAGGAGGTGTACGACAAATATTCCCACCTGCTGCGGGAGACCCTTGCGGCGAAGCTCAAAAGCGTCAATGACACGGACTATATTTCCACGGAGATTGTCAAGTTCAAGGAATTCCTCCAGCGTTTTTCCCGCCCGACGTGCTTCAACACGTTCAGCATGGAGCCGTTTCACGGTGCCGCGCTGCTGGTCATTACCGGGCCGCTGTTCTTTTCGCTCATTGACTCCATGTTCGGCGGGAGCGGCAAGCCTCTTGACCGCCTCCGGGACTTCACCCAGCTTGAAATGCGGGTCATGAAACGGCTGATCCTGGATATCCTGAAGCGCCTGGAAAAAGCCTGGGAGGTCATCCAGCCGGTCCGGACGGTGTACCGGAAAATGGAATCCAATCCCGATTATATTCGGATGATCGCCCCTGATGACCTCGTGGTGGTGGCCGGCTTCATCGTCAGGAGAAACCGCTACGAAGGGCATCTCTATATCTGCATGCCCTACCTGATGATCGAACCCGTCAAGGAGAAGCTGACCTACGGGGATCTGGGGGCGGGAAACGTCGAGACCGCCCCGGACCCCCGGTTAAAGGCGATGCTCCGGAAAACCTTCCTCAACGTCTCCGCTGAGCTGGGGCATGCCACCTGCACGGTGAAGGAGCTGCTGACGCTCCGGGTCGGCGATACCATCAAACTCAACACCGGGCCCAATGTCCCCGTGCCGGTGAGGGTGGAAAATGTCCTCAAGTACAAGGGGCATCCCGGGGTCTTCTATGGCAATCAAGCGGTTCGAATTGCAGACATTCAAGCCGAAAAAGGGGAGGAGCAATAGAGATTATGGCAGACGATTCACAGGAAATGACCGGCCGCAGGGGAGCGGAGGGGGCGGGTCCGTCCAGCGATGAAGACCCTTTCGAGATGCTGGGTTCGGAGGAACAGTCGGAAGCCGGTGCGCCGCGGGACCTTGACTTCATCCTTGACATACCGCTTCAGATCAGCGTTGAGCTGGGCAGAACCCGCCTGCTGGTCGGCGATCTGCTCAAACTGGGCCAGGGTTCGGTGATCGAGCTGTCGAACCTGGCTGGCGATGCCCTGGCCATTCTGGCCAATAACAAGCTGATCGCCCGCGGCGAAGTGGTGGTGGTCAACGAAAAATACGGCATCCGGATTACCGAGATCGTCAGTCCCAAAGAGCGCATCGAGAGGCTTAAATGAACCCGTCCCCGGACCTGACGGCGGCGGGCATCAAAATGGTGCTGGTGCTGCTCCTGCTGCTGGGCGTACTTCTGGGCGCGCTGTATGCTTTCCGGCGGATTTCCGGCGGCGGGCAGATTCCCGGCCGGCCGATCCGGGTGCTCTCCTCCAGCTACCTCGGCCCGAGAAAGGTGGTTTCGCTGGTGGCGGTGCCGGGAAAGATCCTTGTGCTCGGCGTCACCAAAAACGACATCCGGGTCCTGGACCGGATTGACGACCCGGAGGTCATATCCCGGTTTCATACCCCGGACGAGGAGACGCCCCAGCATCCATTTTCCGTCCATTTGAAGCGTCTTCTGGCGCGGCCCGGAAAAGAGCGGTAGCCCCGTGGGCAAGCCTTGGATAATGAAATCGCTGCCGTTGCGTCCGGCGGGAGTCCTGCTGCTCTGCCTGCTCCTGGTCGGTGCGGTCATGCCCTTCCCGGCGTCGGGCCAGACGGCGATGCCCTTTCCGCAGGTCAATATCGGCCTGAACCAGGCCGAGGACCCGGAGCGGGTGGCCGTGGTGCTGGAGATCTTCCTGCTGCTTACGGTGCTCTCCCTGGCGCCGGCCATTCTCGTCATGGTGACCTCGTTCACGCGCCTGGTCGTGGTGCTCTCCATCCTGCGGCAGGCCATGGGGACGCAGCAGATGCCCCCGAACCAGGTGGTGATCGGGCTTGCCATCTTCCTGACGATGTTCATCATGCAGCCGGTGGCCGCAGAGATCAACACCCGGGCGCTCCAGCCTTATCTGGCGCGCCAGATCCCCTTTTCCGAAGCACTGGAGCAGGCTGCCCAGCCTCTCCGGATCTTCATGAGCCGCCAGACCCGGGAAAAGGACATCGCCCTTTTCGTCGAAATCTCGAAGACGGAGCGGCCCAAGAGCATCCATGATGTCTCCACCATGGTGTTGATTCCCTCGTTTATCATCAGCGAGCTGAAGACCGCCTTTCAGATTGCTTTTCTGCTCTACATCCCTTTTCTGATTATCGACATGATCGTGGCCAGCGTTCTGCTCTCCATGGGCATGATGATGCTGCCGCCGGTCATGATTTCGCTGCCCTTCAAAATCATCCTCTTCGTCCTGGCCGACGGCTGGAACCTCATCATCGGGTCCCTGGTCCGGAGCTTCGGGTGAGGAGGCGCCATCCAACGGCGGCGGCCGTGGACGGCCTGCCAACGGCGTTCGAGAGCAGCCGAGGAGCCTAGCATGACCCCTGAATTCATCACTGGATTTTTTTTTGATGCCCTGAAAACAGCCGTACTGCTCGCCGCGCCCATGCTCGCCGCCAGCCTGGTGACCGGCGTCTTGATCAGCATGTTTCAGGCGGCAACCCAGATCAATGAGATGACGCTGGTCTTCATCCCGAAAATGATCGCCATCGGCATCACGCTGCTCTTCTTCTTTCCGTGGATGCTCCAGCTGCTGGTGGGATTTACCCGGGACCTGCTGGTCCACATCCCCGCCTACGTCCGCTAGCGGCGGCCTGCGGACGGCGATCTGGCAATGGCTGCTTTTCACATTGCACCGGCGCAGCTTCAGATGCTCTTTCTGATCTTCCTGCGCATCGGCGCCATGATGCTGACGCTGCCGGTCTTCAACAGCCGGAGCATTCCCATTCTGTTCAAGGCGGGGCTGTCGATCTCCGCCGGTCTCCTGATCCTGCCCCTCCTTTCTCCGGCCCTGCCCCCGGTGTCGGGGATGACCGTCACCTTCGGGCTGGCCGCTCTGGGCGAAGTGCTTGTCGGGGCCGTCCTCGGCTTCGCCGTTCGGCTCCTCTTTGCCGGGGTTCAGCTGGCCGGCCAGTTGGCGGGGTTCCAGATGGGCATCGGCATTGCCAATGTCTTCGATCCGGTCACCAGCAGCCAGGTCTCCGTCATCGGCCAGTTCAACAACCTGCTGGCCATGCTTGTTTTTCTGGTGACCGACGCGCACCACATCTTCCTGAGGGCGGTGGCAGACAGCTTCCGGCTGATCCCCCCCCTGGGCGTCCACTACAGCGCGGCACCGTCGGGGACGATCATCGGGCTGGGAGGCGAGATGTTCATCCTGGCCGTCCAGATCGGTGCGCCGGTCATCGTCGCCCTGATGCTGACCAATGTCGCCCTCGGCATCATGGCCCGAACCGTTCCCCAGATGAACGTCTTTTTTGTGGCGGCACCGGCCAGCGTGGTCGTGGGGCTCGCGCTCATGGGGCTTTCGCTGCCCTTTTTCTGGTCCTATATGAACCGCCTCTTCCGGGAGTTCCCCGAGGTGGTTTATACCCTTCTCAACACCTTCTGAGCGCAGAAACAGGGCCGGAGCAATGTCAGAGCGAAGCGACCAGGAAAGAACCGAAAAACCCACACCCAAGCGGCGAACCGAGGCGCGGCGGAAAGGGAATGTCGCCCAAAGTGCGGAGATCCCGTCAACGGTGGTGCTGCTTGCGTCTCTGGCCGCTTTCTTCCTGGCCGGACCCTGGATGTTCGATCAGATGCGGGCATTCACGCGGGAGGTATTTCAGGGCATGGGCACCTTCCCGCTCGATGAGACCTCGGCTCCCGGACTTCTGGCGTGGGTTCTCGGCCGTGCTGCATGGGTGCTCCTCCCGCTGATGCTGGCGGTCTGCTTCGGGGGCGTCGCCGCCAATGTGGCCCATGTGGGGTTCCTGGTATCGAAGGAGGCCCTGACTCCCAAATTTTCGAAGCTCAATCCACTGGCCGGCGTGAAGCGGCTCCTGACGATGAAGTCACTGGTCGAACTCGTCAAGTCCCTCGTCAAAATTCTGACTGTGGGCGGCATCGCCGCCATGCAGATCCGACGGGAACTGCCGGATCTGCCCCGGCTGCTCGAGGCCGGGGTGGGGGAGATCCTGGCCGTCATGGGCCGCGCCTCCCTGGGGATCGGCCTCTACGCGTGCATGGGGCTGATGCTGCTGGCCGGCCTCGACTACCTGTTTCAGCGCTGGCGCCATGAACAGGACCTCCGAATGACACGCCAGGAGGTCAAGGATGAGAACCGCCAGATGGAGGGAGATCCGCAGGTCAAATCGCGCATCCGAAGGGTCCAGATGGATATGGGGCGGCGGCGGATGATGCAGGCGGTCCCCGAAGCCGCGGCGGTCATCGCCAACCCGGAGCACCTGGCCATCGCCGTCCGGTATGACGCCGGCCGGATGGCGGCGCCCGTAGTGGTTGCCAAGGGTGCCGACCGCATCGCACAGCGCATCAAGGCCGTGGCCCGGGAGCATGGCGTCCCGGTGGTGGAAAACAAGCCACTGGCCCGTACCCTCTACAAGAGCGTCGACATCGGCCGCCCCATTCCGCCCGACCTCTACCGCGCCGTGGCCGAAGTCCTTGCCTATGTCTACCGCCTGAAGCAGGGATAGACGCCGTCCCGCACAGATGATGTTGGCATGAAAAATGCTATAACATTTTTCATTGTTTTGAAACCGACATGAGCGTCTCACTGGATGAGGAATATGACCGAACACAACGCGACCGCTTTTCCGGGCGGCATTCCCCTGATTTCGAGAAACAGCGAAGGGATCATGTCCCTTCTGGTGGTGAGCATCCTGGTCCTCATGATCCTCCCGCTGCCAACGCCCCTTCTGGACCTGCTCATCACCTTTAACATGACGTTTGCCCTGATCGTCCTGCTGGTGGTGATCTACATCCTCAAGCCACTGGATCTCCCTGCATTTCCGTCGATGCTGCTGGTCATGACCCTCTTCCGCCTCTCCCTCAATATCGCCTCCACCCGCGTCATCCTGCTCCACGGGGGCGACGGGGCTCAGGCCGCCGGGAGGGTGATCCAAGCCTTCGGCAACTTCGTGGTGGGCGGCAACTACGTGGTGGGCGGCATTATCTTCGTCATCCTCGTGCTCATCAATTTCATGGTCATCACCAAGGGCGCAGGACGCATCGCCGAGGTGGCGGCCCGGTTCACCCTTGACGCCATGCCCGGCAAACAGATGAGCATCGACGCCGACCTGAATGCCGGGTTCATCGATGAAGAGACGGCCAAGGCGCGCCGGATGGCGATTACCCGGGAGGCCGAATACTACGGCGCCATGGACGGGGCGAACAAGTTTGTCAAGGGCGACGCCATTGCCGGCATCATCATCACGCTGATCAATGTCCTGGGGGGGCTGATCATCGGTGTCTTCCAGAACGGGATGAGCTTTCCGGATGCCGCCCGGACCTACACGCTCCTGGCGGTGGGGGACGGTCTGGTCTCCCAGATCCCCGCGCTGATCGTGGCCACGGCGGCGGGCATCATCGTCACCCGGGCCGGCGCCGAATCGAGCATGGGAAGCGAAATCACCTTTCAGATCTTCAAGCACCCCAAGGCCATCGCCGTCGTGGCGGTTATCCTGGTATGCTTCGGGATTGTCCCGGGGATGCCGTGGCTGCCGTTCATGATTCTGGCGGGCATCTCCGGCGTCCTGGCCTATTTTCTGCTGAAAACGGAAAAGCGGCGCGCGGATGCGCAGAAATCGGCGGCGGAGCAGGATGCGGATGTCGCGGCACCGGAGCAGGCGCCCCGTCTGGAGCCCCTGGATATCCTGGGGCTGGAGGTGGGCTATGAGCTGATCCCATTCGTGGATGCGGAACAGGACGGGCAGCTGCTTGCCAGAATCCATACCATCCGGGATCAGGTCGCCCGGGAGATCGGCATCATCATACCCCCCATCCACATTCAGGACAACGTCCAGCTGAAGCCGGGAGAGTACTGCATCATGCTGAAAGGAAACGAAATCGCCAGGGCCGAGGTCGTGCCCGGGAATTTCCTGGCCATGCACATGGGAGAGGCGCCGGAGGCGATCCGGGGGGTTCGCGGCACCGAACCGACCTACGGGCTGCCCGCCTACTGGATTCAGGAGGATGTCCGGGAGGATGCCCTCGCCAAGGGATACACCGTGGTCGACCTGCCGACGGTACTCGTCACCCACCTCTCCGAGATGATCCGTCGGCATGCGGACGAGCTGCTGGGGCGGCAGGAGGTGCAGAAGATGCTCGACCAGCTGAAGGAGTCCCACCCCACCGTCGTCTCCGAGCTGATTCCGGGGCTGCTCTCCCTGGGGGCGGTGGGCAAGGTGCTGCAGAATCTGCTGCGTGAACAGGTGCCGGTACGGGACCTCTGCACCATTTTAGAGACCCTCGCGGACTGGGCTCCCATGACGAAAGATGTCGAAATGTTGACGGAGTATGTACGGCAGGCCCTGGCGCGGACCATCAGCCGGCTCTGCCAGACCGCCGAGGGGGAGATCTCTCTGGTCACCCTCGGGCATGACGTCGAAAAGGTCATCAGCGACGCCATCCAGAAGACCGATCAGGGCAGCTTTGTCGCCCTGGAACCCAACATCGCCCAGCGGATCATCCAGAACATCGGGCGGCACGCCCAGACCTTCTCGAAGCTGAACCAGCCGCCGGTGGTGCTCTGTTCGGCGCCGGTCAGGCCCCATCTCAAGAAGCTGCTGGACCGCTTCGTGCCCAACATGGCGGTTCTCTCCTATAATGAACTGGTCAACACCCTGAGGATTCAGTCTCTGGCAACTGTGGAGTTATCCGATGCAAATTAAACGGTTCAAAGCACCCGACATGAGTACGGCCCTGGGAATGGTCAAAAAGGAATTCGGCCCCGAGGCCGTGATTCTATCGGTGCGCGATTTAGAGAAGGGCAACGGGCTGTTCGGGATGCGGGACAAGGGGGGAATCGAAGTCACGGCAGCCATGGATGCCCCCCTCTCCGAAGTCAAACCGCCGCCGGCGGCGCCCCGTCAAAAGCCGGCGACTTCCGCCCGCCCCCCGGTATCCATCTCCCTTTCGAATGCAAGGCCCAAGAAGCGTCCGACGCCGTCAGTCCGTTCCGTGCCCCGGGTGCCGAAGTCGCCCGAATTCTACCAGCGGCTGATCCACCAGGAGGTCGATGAAAAAATCGCTCGGGAGATTGTCGAAAGAATCGACGGCATGCCCGGCGAGGGCCGCACGCCGGCGGACCGGCGGACCCGGGGCCTTTGCCGCATCCTTCGGGAGAGGAGCATCCGTCGGCTGGACCTCGAACCGGAATCCGGAAGACAGCGGCGGATTGCGTTCATGGGGGCGCCGGGGGTCGGCAAGACGACGACCATCGCCAAGCTGACCGGGTTCTACAGCATCCGGGGCCGGGATGTCGGCATCATCGCCCTGGAGGATGACCGCATCTGCGCCATCCGGAAAGCGGAAATATTTGCAAAAATTATCAATGTCCCCATCGAGGTCGCCGTGGGGCGCGATGGTATGCGGAGCGTCCTCCGACAGTTCCGGAGCAAGGAGATCGTCTATGTCGACACGCCGGGGGCCGGCTTCAAGGATGCGGCGGGCATCCGAGCCATTCAGTCGCAGCTTCATGAGGTGCCGGAGATCCAGAACCTCCTTCTCGTCGCCGCAGCATCCAGGGAGCGGGAGATTGCCGAACTGGCCCACAGCTTCAGTCCTGTTCCGATCCACGGCCTGCTCGTCACCAAGCTCGACGAATGTGTTGCCTGCGGCGGTCTGCTGAATTATCTCTACCAATTCCCCATGGCACTCTCCTTCGTTGCCGACGGGCAGCAGATTCCGGAGGACATCCGGCCGGCCACCCCCCAATGGCTTGCAGGCCTTTTCACCGAAAATGACGAAACATCAGCCGCGTTCGACCAGCCGCCGGCGGAGCCCTTTCCAGCGTTCGAGGACGGCCCTCCAGAAGGGAACAGCGCTTCGGAGATCGAAGAGGCCCTGGAGGGCTTCGGTATTCGGGCGGCGGCATTCAGGGACTCCCAGGCGTCGCAGACGTCGGTCGGGCCAGTGAAACCATCAAATCGCTACAGCGAATGCAACCCCCGATGAAATGCCCGGAAAGATTCGTCTTCCCGGCGATTTCACCGGTTATCCATCGAGAGCTGAAGAGCAACCAAAGGACGTGGCGAATGGAGAATGAACACAATAACAGCAAGCTGATCCACCTCTCCAGGGTGCTGGAAAAGAGAAACCAACAGCGGTGCCGGAAAGGGGGAAAAAGCCAGGCGAGGATCATATCCGTCACCAGCGGCAAGGGCGGCGTCGGAAAGACGAATGTCGTGATCAATCTCGGTCTGGCGCTCAAGCGTCTTCACAAACGGGTTCTCATCCTGGACGCAGACCTGGGCCTCGGCAATCTCGACGTCCTTCTGGGGCTGGCGCCGAAATACAACCTGTCGCACGTCCTCCAAGGCATCAAGACCATGGAGGAAATCATTGTGAACGGACCGGAGGGGGTCATGATCCTTCCGGCATCGAACGGCATTCAGGAGATGGCGCACCTCACGGGGACCCAGCGCTTCCATCTCATCTCCGAGCTGGACAAGATGCTCCAGACCAACGATGTCCTGCTGATCGACACGGCATCGGGAATCTCCTCGGACGTCACCTACTTCAATGTGAAGGCCCAGGAGATCCTCCTGGTCGTGACGCCGGAGCCGACATCGATTACGGACGCCTACGCCCTGATCAAGGTCCTCTCTTTAAAATACCGTGCAAAACAGTTCAACGTTGTCGTCAACAAGGCCTGCAACATGCATGAGGCCGAGGATGTGTTTCGGCAGCTCCACATGGTGACGGACAAGTTTCTCTCCATATCGCTTCACTACATGGGTGCCATCCTCTTTGATGAGCAGGTCCTGAAATCCGCAAGGCGACAGCGGATTCTGATGGAGATGTACCCCAATTCACCCGGAGCGAGATGCTACACGGCCCTGGCGAAGCGGATGAGCATTGCAGCGCCGCTGGCTGTCGGCACCTGCGGGGCAGGCCCCTTCTGGACCCATTTCCGGTCGGAATGACGGCAAACGGCGGCAGGGAGGTGCCGTAGAGGAGATGCAAAGCCGAGGGAAAATGACGGATCCGTATCAAACCAGACGATCGGGTGGTGAAGAGACCGACATCGGGATGTCGCGGGAGGCGCTGATCCTTAAATACACGCCCTATGTCAAACGGATTGTCGGCCGGATCGCTGCCCAGCTGCCCCCGGGCACTGAAATGGATGACCTCATCCATGCGGGGGTTATCGGCCTGATCGAGGCCCTCGACCGGTATGATGCGTCACGGGAGAACGCGTTCATTACCTTTGCCACGTTTCGCATCCGGGGAGCGGTGCTGAGCGAGCTGCGGGCCAGGGATGTCTGCCCCCGGTCTTCCCGGAGGCGCCTTCGGGAGATGAAGGCGACCTCGGAAAAGCTGGAAGGCGAGCTCGGCCGGCCTGCAGAGGCGGCGGAAGTCGCCGCAGCCATGGGAATCAGCATGGATGAATACCATGGCATCCGCACCCGGGCGGCCGTCAGCATCGTCAGCTTCGAAGACCTGGGCTGGGGCAGCCGGGGGGACCGGCGGCGCATGATCCGTGAAATCGCCGACGCCGACGGCCTCGACGCTCTGGAGATGGCCGGCATGAAGGAGCTTGTCAGGACCCTGGCCCAGGCCATCGAGGCCCTCCCCCACAAGGATCGGCTGGTGATCTCCCTCTACTACCAGGACGAGCTGACCATGAAGGAGATCGGGCGCGTACTCGACATCTCCGAATCCCGGGTATCTCAGCTCCATGCAAGGGCCGTCATTTCACTGAGGGAGACGCTGACGGAGGCGGGGCTGATCGGCACCGGCGGGGACCCGGAGCGTCAAAACCGGTGCAGCAGCGTCAAAATTCCGGCGGTCCGCTGCATGGCAGGAGCGCCCTATTCCATCAGATGACAGGATATATATGGGCGGACCAGCGGCGCAGCCGTCGGTGGTCCGGCAGGAAAGGAATCGACAACATGGCATGGCAGGCATTTTCGTTCTGGGAAATCATTTTAGACGTGATCGCACTATGCCTTTGCGGGACGGCGGTCATCGCGCTGGTTCGGGACAGAAGGCGTAGAGTAGAGAAACAACCGACGGGGGACTCGGCGGAATTCCGTGAAGTGCTGGGGCGGATGGACACCGAGAGGGCCCCTGCCTCAGAGCTTCGGCAACCGATGCTCCCGCCCGGAAAGACGTCGAACCTCCGCGCCGATGCGATCCCAGGCGACCGGTATCACGAGGTGGAGGACCTTGCGGATTCCGGACGCAGCATCGAGGAGATATTTCAAAGCACCGGGGTTCCCAGGGGGGAGATCGCGCTGGTCCTGAAGATGAGGCAGCAAACCAACGCGTTCCTTGCCGAGTCCGGCGGGCGCCGGGCTGCGGCCGGCTGAGCCGAAGACCGGGGAGGCAGCCTTGTTTTGCAAGTCAACCGTGAGTGGCCGCGACCCGATACGGCCATGCACCATCCTGATGAAAGGAGCACCATGAGCGGAGCCATCTACATGGGCACCTCCGGTGCCATACTTCAGCAGCTGCGGCTGGAGGTTCTCGCCAACAACATCGCCAACGTCAACACTGCAGGTTTCAAGCAGGACCTGGCGGTGTTCGGCAGGGAGTCATCGAACCGGAATGCGTCGCCGGAAGGGGGCGGCGCTGCGTCTAGTGATCCCGGACGCCTGCAGCCGATGCTTCCCTTCAACCGGCGCGTCGACTTCTCCCAGGGACCGGTCGAGACGACGGAGCGTCCCCTGGATGTCGCGCTGAACGGCGATGGTTTCTTCGCGGTGCAGACCCTCGGGGGCGTCCAGTACACCCGGCAGGGCAGCTTCTCCCTCAATGCCGACAACCAGCTCGTGACGGCGGATGGCCTTCCGGTCCTCGGAGAGGCGGGCCCGATCACCATCGACGGTGACGCCGTTTCCATTACGGTGGAGGGGGACATCCTGGTGGATGATGAAGAGGTTGACCGGCTGCAGATTGTTGATTTCCCGAAGCCCTACCGTCTGCGACGGACCGCAGGCGCCCGGTTCGTGCCGGAAGGTCCCGGTGCCGTGGGGGCCCCACCGGAGGAGACCACCGTGATACAGGGGGCGGTTGAGGTCTCCAACACCGAGGCCATCACGGCCATGACCCAGATGATCGAGGTGAACCGGCTCTTTGAATCCTATCAGAAGGTCATCCAGACCACCAGCGAGATGGATCAGAAGGCCGCCCGGGAGCTCGGACGGATCGAGTAGCCCAGGAGGCGGCGCAATTATGGAGGTCATATGCTGAGAACATTATGGACGGCAGCCAAGGGGATGCAGGCCCAGACGCTGACCATCGACGTCATTTCAAACAACCTGGCCAACGTCAACACCACCGGCTTCAAAAAAAGCCGGGCCGAATTCCAGGACCTTCTCTACGAGACCGCCCGGATGCCGGGGGTCACCTCGTCGTCGGGAAACCAGGTTCCCACCGGCATCCAGGTGGGCTATGGATCCCGGCCGGTCTCGACCCAGAAGCTCTTTACCCAGGGCAATTACAAGAACACGGAGAACAAGCTCGACCTGGCCATCGAGGGGGATGGATTTTTTCAGATCATACAGCCCAACGGCGAACTTGCCTACTCCCGGGCCGGCGCGTTCAAGGTCGACAGCGAGGGCCGGATGGTCACGCCCGACGGCTTTCTCATGGAGCCGGAGGTCACCATCCCCCAGGACACCATGGCCGTCTCCATCGAAACGGACGGCACGATCTCCGTTCTGCAGCCGGGGGAATCCGAGCCCCAGGAGATCGGCAAGATCGAGCTGGCCAAGTTTGTCAATCCTGCGGGACTGATGAGCATCGGGCGGAACCTCTTCCGTGAAACCGCCGCGTCGGGTGAAGCCACGGCCGGCACCCCCGGCGAAGAGGGCTTTGGAACCATCTCCCAGGGGTTTCTCGAGATGGCCAATGTCAATGTCGTGGATGAAATGGTCAGCATGATCGCCGCCCAGCGGGCCTACGAGATCAACAGCAAGGCGATACAGACCTCCGACGACATGCTCCAGACCATGAACAACCTCAAGCGCTAGCGCCGTGAGAGTCGTCATACCTGCACGGATGTCGTCATCCCTTGGACGCCTGCTCCTGCTGGCGGTGGTGATTCTGGCGGCGACCCTGCCGGCCCATGCCGGCACCGCCGTGGTCCTCACGCTTGCGGAAGAGGCCGAGGCGGCGGGGGAGAACATCCTTCTCGGAGAGATCGCCGAGATTACGATTTCCGGCGCCGTGGCCGGGGGCGCCTCCCCCCGGGCGTTCGACCCGGCGGCCGCAGTCGCCGACATCATCGTCGGGCGCGCGCCGAAGCCCGGCCGTTCGCGCTGGATCGATCGAAGCTATGTCGGACTCCGCATGAAACAGCATGGATTCCAGGGGGACGCAGTGGTCCTCCACGGGCCCGAGCGGATCTCGGTCACCCGTGCGGCGGCCACAATGACCGCAGCCGCGGTCGAGGCCATGGTTCGGGAATACCTGGAGGACTGGATCGCATCGTCGGGCGAGGATGCCGAAATCGATGAAATCTCGGGCGCGAAGGATGTTATCCTTCCGGCGGGGCAGGTGACCCGGGCCGTTGAAATTCCGGGCCGCGGGAGACGCTCCGGCAGCCTCCGCGTGGCCGTCCGCTTCAGCGTGGACGGCACGCCTGTCCGGCGGATCCAGGTCTACGCCCGGATTCGGCGAAGGATCGCCGCGGTGGTTGCCGCCCGACCGATGGCTCGTGGCGGGACCATCACGCCGGCGGACGTCGCGCTCCGGAAAATAGACGCCTCGGCGGTCGCACCGAACGCCTTTGCCCGCGTTGAGGATGCCGTGGGCAAGGTTGCCCGTAAAAGCATCACCGTCAACACGGTGCTTCGGCCGGACATGGTCCAGCGCCCCTTCCTGGTGGAGCGGGGGGACATCGTTCGGATCGTGGCCCGGTCGGCGCGGATCCGCATTGTGACCCTCGGGGAGGTTCGGAAGAAGGGGCGCCGGGACGACCGCATCCGCGTGCTGAACCTCGATTCCGAAGAGGAGGTCTATGCCCGGGTGATCGATGGCGACACCGTCGCGGTCAATTTTTAGAACGCACGCGCCCATGCCCGGGCGCCACCGGAGCGCGTCCGCCATCGCGGCCGCTCCGAGACAGGAGGCTTGGATGTTGTCATTCACCAAACCCTGCATCAGGGATCTGTTGACGATTATGGCCGTATGGGCGGCGAGCTTGTGGGGCTGCGCCACGAATGCGCCGCCCGCGCCGGTGCTGGTCCCGGTGACGGCCGGGGATCGGGCGGGAGAGGCCCCCGGCATGAGTGTGCCGCCGCCCGTTTTCGAGCTTGCCGGCGACGGGTCCCTTTGGCGTGAGGACGGGCAGATGGTCTCTCTGATTACCACACCGCGGGCCGGACGCGTCGGGGATATCGTCACCGTCCAGATCGTCGAGTCCTCGAGCGCCAGCAATTCCGCAACCACGACCACCGGCAGGAGCTCTTCCATCGCCGGGGGCATCGAGAAATTTTTCGACCTGGAGGATTATGTCACTCCCTACACCCAGGTGGCCGGCGGCCTGGAGAGCGACTTCGAAGGGGACGGTTCCACCGACCGCAGCGGAAAGCTCAAGGCGACCATCTCGGCCCGGGTGGTGGAGGAGCTGCCCAACGGCGACCTGAGGATTGCCGGTTCGCGGGAGATGGCCGTCAACAACGAGCGTCAGTTCATTACCTTGACCGGGTTTGTCCGGCCCAGGGATATCGATCATACCAACACGGTCTTGTCGACCTATATCTCGGATGCCCGGATTACCTACAGCGGATCCGGGGTGATCAACGACCGGCAGCGTCCCGGATGGATGATGCGCACCCTCGACGTCATATGGCCGTTCTAGCCCCCGCGGCAGCCGGAGGCTGTGCTGGAGAAGGTTTCAGGTGGATACATGCGCAACAGCAGCGATAAACGAAAGGCAGCAGGGTTCCGTCGGCATTTCCGGTGCGGGGTCGTCTTGTTCGCTCTGGCGCTGATCTGCGCCGCCGATGCCGGCGCGGTCCGGATCAAAGACATCGCCGACATCAAGGGCGTTCGTCAGAACCAGCTCGTGGGATACGGGCTGATTGTCGGGCTCGAGGGCACCGGGGACGGAAAGAAGTCGGTCTTTACCACCCGCGCCGTGTCGAACATGCTCGAGAAGATGGGGATGCCGGTCTCCCCGGACGAGATCAAGACCAAGAACATCGCCTCGGTGATGGTCACGGCGGTGCTGCCCCCCTTTGCCAGGGCCGGCAGCCGGATCGACGTCATGGTGAGCTCCATCGGCGATGCCAAGAACCTCCAGGGGGGAACGTTGGTGCTGACGCCGCTCAAGGGGGTCGACGGCCGGATCTACGCCATGGCGCAGGGCTCCATCAGCACCGGTGGTTTCGCCGCCGGCGGAAACGCCGCTTCGGTGCAGAAGAATTTCCTCACCGTCGGCCGGATACCGGCCGGGGCCGTGATTGAACGGGAGGTCGCCTACGACTTTTCCCGAAAGGGGAGCCTGACCCTGATGCTGCGCCAGCCCGATTTTACCACCTCCACCCGGGTGGCCGAGGCCGTCAACAGCCGGTTTCCCGGTGCCGTGGCCCATGCGGCCGATCCCGGAACCGTCCATGTCAACGTGGCGGATGATTATGCCGGAGATATCGTCCGGTTTGCAACCATCGTTGAAAGCCTGGAGGTGCACCCCGACGTGGCGGCCAAGGTCGTGATCAACGAGCGGACCGGGACGGTGGTCATGGGGCGGGATGTCCGGATCTCCACCGTTGCGGTGGCCCACGGCAACCTGAGCATCCAGATCTCCGAAGGCGCCCAGATCTCCCAGCCGGCGCCGTTTGCGCGGCGGGGCCGGACGGCCGTGGCTCCCGAAACCGATCTCGCCGTCGAAGAGGGGAGCAACCAGCTCATGCTCATGGACGCCGGGGCCACCATCGGAGAGGTGGTCCGGGCACTCAATGCCCTCGGGGTAACGCCCAGGGACCTCATCGCCATATTGCAGGCCATCAAGGCCGCCGGGGCCCTTCAGGCCCAGCTGGAGATCATCTGATGCAGATCAAATCCCTGTATGCGCCGCTGCTGCCGCCTGGTGCAGGCATGCGCGCGGAGCCGACCCCGAAGGGCCGGCCGGAAGCCGTGACGCCGTCCATGAAGCCCCAATGCAATGCGCCGGAGGGAAACCTTCCGGAAGCGTGCGCCGAGATGGAGTCGATTTTCATTTATCATCTCTTGAAGGAGATGCAGGCCACCATCCCCCAAAGCGGGCTGCTGGACGGGGGCGTCGCCAAGGAGATATACGAAGATATGCTCCACCAGCAATTGGCCGGGGACCTCGCTTCGGGTGGGGGGATCGGCCTTGCGGAGATCCTCATGGCTCAGCTGGCCGACGGTTCCGGGGAGGGGCCGGGCTGATGCCTCGGCCCGGCGCAGATTTCTTGGGTGCAGGCCTAAAGTTTTATGGATTTCGGCCGATAATGTCACTAAGCGGGTTTGGTGCCTGAAATCCTACCCGCTGCTGCGGCATGGATGCCGCCGGACGATGATACGGAGGGACAGGAAAACGGTGATGAAGATATCCGCAAAAGACGTGAATCCAAATCTGCTGGGCTATATTCAGCGCCTCCAGAAGTGCCGGGACGATGCGCCCGCTTCGGGGTGCGGCAAGGATGCGGTCCACGGCGACACGGTCATGATTTCCAGCCGGGGCAGGGAGATCCGCCAGGCGGCGAGCATTGCCAAATCGACCCCCGACGTCCGGGAAGTGCTGGTGGCCGGCATCCGGGCCCGGATTGAAAGCGGAACCTATGAGGTCGACAGTGAAAAGGTCGCCGCCAACATGATTGCAGAGTCCCTCTTCAACGAATTCTCATGATGTGGATGAAACGGAGAGAAGATACGGACGGATGACAACGATGCATCCCACGAAAATAGAACTGCTCGAGCGCTTTGCCCGGGTCGTCGAGGAAGCGGTCGGACTCCACGCCCGGATGTACCCCATTCTTCAGCGGGAGCAGGCGGCCGTCACCGACCGCGACGCCCTCTCCCGGATCCTGGCGGAGAAGGAAAAACTGATTACACGGATCCAGGACCTCGAAAAACGACGGGCGGAAATGCTTGCCGCACTGGCGGAGATCCTGAAATGCCCCCGGGAAGGCCTGACCCTGGCCCGGCTCTCGCGGCGAATCGACGAGCCCCACGCCTCCCGGATTCGGTCGGCGGGGGAAAAGCTTTCGCAGCTGGTTCGCCGCATCCAGGAGGCCAACCGGCGCAACCGCTACCTCATCGAGCGTCATCTCCAGCTCGTCCAGGAAACCATCGCCTTCATCGAAAGCCGCCGAAAACCCCACCAGGTCTACCACCGCACGGGCGAGGTCCGGCGGCTGCAAACGACCGGGGGCGTATTTTCCGGGAAGATCTGAACCCGGGGGCGCCGGTCCGGTACCCCCAACCGGTACTATCAGAATGATCCAAAAAAATCGAGGATTTGGAGACGCTCATGACCACCATCGGCAATATATTCGAGATCGGCAGGGGCGCCCTGTTGACCTACCAGCAGGGGGTGAACCTGACCTCCCACAACATCGCCAATGCCAACACCCCGGGATATTCCCGCCAGCAGCTCAACCTGGAGACGGCCGTCGCCTACAACACGGATTCGGGGGCGGTCGGCACGGGCGTATCCGCCAATGGCATCGAGCGGGTTTACGACCGCTTCATCACCGGCCAGATCAACCAGGAGAACGCCAGCCTCGGCGAATGGGAGGCGCGCACCGCCGTCCTGAGTCGGGCGGAGGTCATCTTCAACGAGGCCTCGGGCAGCGGGCTCGGCCAGTCCATGACCGATTTCTGGAACGCCTGGCAGGATCTCTCCAACGCCCCGGCCGGCATGACGGAGCGGACGGCCCTGGTGGCCAAGGCGGAAACCATGACCGCCCATTTCCAGAGCGCACGCGAGGGGCTTTCGGCCATCGAACGGGATGTCACCGGTCAGATGGCCGACACTGTTGATGAGATCACGACCCTCTCCGCCCGCATCGCGGACCTCAACGACAAGATCGGCCAGATCGAAGCCGGGGGCGGAAGCGCCCACGAGTTCCGGGATCAGCGGGACCTGGCGCTGAAAGACCTCTCCAAACTCGTCGATATCCAGACCGTTGAAACAGCGGGGGGAATGGTCTCGGTCAGCCTCGCCGGCGCCGGAACGCCCCTGGTGAACGACACTGCCGTGGCGGGCAATGGAAGTCCATTGACCATCGACACGGCGACGGGCGCCATCGCCGATGCCGCTGGAACATCGGTTTCCGTCACGGGGGGAACCCTGAAAGGCCTCCAGGAAAGCCGAAACACCGAGATCGCCGGTTATATTGCGGATCTTGACGCACTTGCCGAAACCCTCATGACCCAGGTCAATGCCGGTCATCGAAACGGTCTGGGACTGGATGGCTCCACCGGCGTCGACTTCTTCAGCGGCACCTCGGCGGCGGACATGGCCGTCCATGCCGAGATCGGCGGCGATATCAACCGGATCGCCGCGGCAGGGCCGGGAGAGCGCATCCCCGGCGGCAACGGCAACGCCCTGATGATTGCCGACCTGCAGCACAGCCTGGTGATGAACGGCGGCCAGTCGAGCTTCGACGAATATCACAGCTCCCTGGTGAGCAGGGCCGGCAACGCGGCCCAGGGTGCGGCCCAGGGCGCATCGTACCAGTCGGAGATGCTGTCGCAGCTCGAAGCCCAGCGGGAATCGATCTCCGGCGTCTCCCTGGACGAAGAAATGATCCAACTGGTCCAGTTCCAGAATGCCTACCAGGCGGCGTCAAAGCTGATCACCGTCGCCGACGAACTTCTGGATACGGTCATCAACATGCTATAATGGAGGTAGAAGGATGCGGGTCACCTATCAAATGATGACGGATGCCGTCAACGCGAACCTGCGTCAGCAGAGCGAGCGCCTCATGAAGCTTCAGGAGACAGCCTCCACCGGCAAAAAGGTGCTCCGTCCATCGGACGATCCCGCCGCCGCCGGCCAGATCCTGGGCTACCGGGCGGATATTTCCACCACCGACCAGTACCTTACCAATATCACCCACGCCGAAACCCGGCTCGAAATGACGGAGCATGTCCTCGAGACCATGAACAGCTTCATCGAGACGCTCTGGGGGTACGCGGCGGATCCGGAGAGCAAAACGTCCGAAGAACGGGCTGCGGCCGGAGACGACATTCAAAACCTCGGCGATCAGCTGCGGCAGCTCGCCAATTCCCGCCATGCCGGCCAGTATCTCTTCGCCGGGCATTTAAGCGATGCCGCCCCGTTTACCGAGGAGAACACCTATGTCGGGGATGACGGCGAGATCCGGGTCATCATCGGGAAGGGCATGGAGGTGAAGATCAACACCACCGGCGATGCGCTTTTCGAGGTCGGTTCGGACGGCCGGGTGGCGCTGTTCGATGTCATCGACGACCTGGAGGCGGCATACCGGCGGGAGCCTTTCGAGGCGGATGCGGTGACCGAAGAGATGGCCGCCGTCCTGAGCGACGCCGGCGACCGGCTGAAGGCGGTCCGCACCGAGAGCGCGACAGGGTATGCACGACTCGGATCCGCCCAGGAGTTCCTGGAGGCGATCCGGCCCAAGATGGCGACGCTGCTGGCCGAGGCCGAGAATGCCGACGTCACCGAGGCCATCGTGGAGATGAAACTTCAAGAGACCGCCTACGAGACTGCGCTTCAGACGGCATCCCGGGTGATTCAGCCGACGCTCCTCGATTTCCTCGGGTAGCCATGCATCGCATCGTCCACCGTTTGGGAATCGTCCGCGTGCTGCTTTTCTGGCTCCTTTCGGCCGGAGGAATCCTGGGGTGCGCATGGCAACCCCAACAGTCGGTCTCCACCCCGGGGATGCCGGAGGAGATCTATACGGCCCCGCCCGGCATCGACGTCGAGCAGCCGCGAATCTGCGTGCAGGCCTTCTCTTCGCCCGCAGCCGCGCCCGGCATGGGTCGATTTGCCGCTGTGCTGCTCCGCCGGGCCCTGTCCCAGCGGGGTATTCCCGCCGAATGCCGGGCTTGGGCCGCAATGGAGGGCCGCGGGCCGGATCCAGGCGGGAGCGCCGGGGAAAATCCCTGCGACCAGGTCGTCGCGGGCGACCTCCTCTATTATTTCGAGGGGGGCCGGCAGCTGCCGGCCCGGGTCGAGCAGCAGGTCCGGATCGTTGACGTTCGGCAGCCCTTTGTCCGGATCCTGTGGGAGGCGAGGGCCGTCGAAATATCCGAGCCGATTCCCCCCAGCGACTGGATCTTTGTTCAGGGCACCGGCGCTCCGGCGGTTCCCGCCGCCGAACTCATGCGCCGGAACGCCGAAAAATTCGCCAACATGATCACCGCCACCGCACCGGACGCCGTTGATGGAGGACCGAAATGATCCCGTATAAAAGCATTCCGACCATGGCCCAGGCCATGGACAACCGGATGGGCACCGCCGCCCATGCAAAGCAGCCGAAAAGCGAACCGGCAGTGACCGGGGGCTTTGATGCCCTCCTGAGTATTGCCGGGGACGAGGACCCCTCGGGTTCGTCCTCAGGAGGTCATGGGGCCATCAGCGGCCTCTGGGGAACCCTGATTTCCCATTATCTGAAGACGGGCCTCCCGCGGGAGCACGCCGGCAGCGTACCTGAAATCCTTCGATCAGCAGAATCCGGCGGCGCCCCGGCGTCGGGGGACATGGGTGTCCTCCCGGCAGCCGGGTGCACGGCGGGGGAGGGTCGACTGCATGATGAATGGCGAGGGGCCTCGGCCGCGCATTCCGCACTGGATGCGACGGCCGGCCTGGGGAGCCTTTCAGCGGGCTTCGAGTCGGGGTCCGGCGGGGGCGGGGCCAGTGGCGACGACCCGGGGGGGGGAACCTCCTACGGCATCTACCAGATCGCATCCCGGCCCGGGACCATGGGGCGGTTCATCGATTTTCTGGACCGGGAAGCGCCGGCATGGGCCGAACGCCTTCGGGCTGCGGGAGAGGCCGACACCGGCGGCACGGCGGGCGAGATGCCCCGGGTGTGGCAGGCGATCGCAGCGGAGGATTCCACAGAATTGGAAAGGCTTCAGCATGCATTTATCGCGGCCACCCACTACCGGCCCGCAGCGCAACAGATGGAGGCCGCCGGCCTCCGCATGACCGAGCGGTCCGAGGCCCTCCAGGAGGCCCTCTGGAGCACGGCGGTCCAGCACGGCCCCGGCGGCGCCGTCCGTATTTTCCGGTCGGCGCTCTCCCAGGTAGGGGCGGGGGCGGCGGACGCTTCGATTATCGAACAGGTCTATGCCCTGCGGGCCGAAACCGCCGACGGGCACGCCCCGGCCCTGGCCTCGGCCCTCCGCAACCGGTTCCGGGCGGAGAAACGGCAGGTTCTCGGGATGCTGCAAGGCTAGGCGGCTTCGGCAGCGGCGCTCCCCCGGAGGCCGGCGGCGATGGCGAGGTTGATGTCGACGAGGGGTTTGATCTTCGCGAGGGAAGGCTGGGCCAGGAGGTCGAAGGACTGCCTGTCCACAAAGAGGCTGATGGAGAGGAGCTGTTCGCGGATTGCTGCCGGCAGGGGGTTTTCATCGGTGGAGAGCTCCGCCTGGAAGATGCTCCAGAGCCGCTGGTTGTGCTGGACGGCGCTGGCCAGCTCCGGGTATCTGCCGTCGTTTTCCGGATCCCAGGTCGTCTGCAGCGCCTTCAGCTTCATGGCGGCGCTGGTCAGGGCATGGGCTTCGAGTTCGCGGCCGGACATGGCCTTCTTCGCGGTCGTCTGGTAGGCGTTAAGCGGATTGGCGTACATGATCCATCAGTTCCTTTTCATATTTGATGAGAATTCTGGTTTTTTTGAGGGCCCGGTAATAGCGGCCGCTGGCGATATCCTCGCCGATCCCGTCGATCATCTGGAAGGTGCTGGGCGCTGCGAGGACCACCTCCCGGGCGAGCTTCAGATATAAGGTCCAGTATTCGGAGAGTCTCGCCGGATCGATGTACATCAGCTGGACGGTGAAATAGATGCGGCGGCATGGCGAGTCGGCCTCCTCCTCGGCCATGACGTCCTTCTGCCGCAGGACGGGCACCCGGTTCTCGATGACCAGATCCGCGGTCTTGTCGCCGTTGGTGATGACCGTACCGCCGACGATGATCCGCTCCCGGGGTTTGAGGGTGATTTTAAGTGCCATAGGCGCTACAGATCCCTTTCGACAGCTTGGGCAGCGGGGACCTCGCGGAGGTCCCCGTCCGTGAAGAATGTTCTAGAAGAGCCGCAGCACCGACTGGGATGCCTGGGATGCGAGGCTCAGGGCGGAGGTGGAGAGCTGCTGCTGGGTCTGGAGGGCCAGCATGTTGGCGCCCTCCTCGTTCAGATCGGCCAGGGTGAGGTTGTCGGCACCGATCTGGAGGGTGTTCATCATGTTAGAAGTGAACTCCTGCCGGGCGGTAATGACGCCCAGGTTGGCCGAGAGCTGGGTGGAAGCGGAGCGCAGTGAATTTAAAGCATCGTTAATATCGGTTAGGGCCTGGGAAGTATCTGTTAAAACATCGATCGTAGTTGCTACGCTAGCGTCACTTGTATCCCCTAAGCCAAGACCCAATGCGCCCAAATCTTTTCCAATTACCTCAAGATAGCTGTCACCTGATTCATTAAAATAGACTGTCAATTTACCTTCGGGAACGCCGGTGCCTTCGGTATCACCATCTAACAGCAAATTCGTACCTTTATAACCTGAATCTGAAACCATTGCATTGATCTGTTCAACGAGTTCTTGAATGCTTGCTTGGTTTGCCGTCTGAACTTCAGTGCTGGCGCCAACGGAATCATTTACCAAGCCTTTGATTTGTTCAACCATAGTGGTGATTCCCTCGATGCCGGCATCGGCAGCCTTGATCGTCTGGATCGCCTCGCTCATGCCGTCTTTTCGGGCGTCGAGGTCGTTGGCCCGCTGCATGTGGGATTGAGAGGCGAAGTACGCCGAGGCGTTGTCGAGGGCGGAGTTGACCTTCTTCCCGGTGCCGAGGCGCTCCGAGGTGGTGTTCATCAGGTTGGCGGTGCCCTGCATGGCGAGGAGGTTGTTCCGCATGCCGGAGGAGAGTGCGATGTTGCTGAGTGCCATGGTATTGTTCCTTTCTGGAATGTGGTTTTCGGCATTTCTTGCCGTGTGGTGTTCGGGGAGTGTCTCCCGCTGTGGTTAGGATTATCGGCAGATCGGGGAAAATCTTTAGCAAAAAGATATAATTTTTTTTATGTTGCATGGGAAAAGGCGGCGGATCGGCGGCGTGCCTCCCCCTTGACACCCCCCCGCAAAACCAGTACAACTAACCGCCTTGGAGCAGCTGCTCCGGTGCGAAACACAACGACATTCCGAGAGGTACTGATATGTTTGGCATGGGAATGCCCGAAATTCTGCTGATCCTGGCCATTGCGCTCATCGTGATCGGCCCCAAGAAGCTGCCGGACCTGGCCAAGTCGCTGGGGCGGGCCATGATCGAGTTCAAGCGTGCCACCACCGAGCTCAAATCCTCGTTCGAGGCCGACACCGACGTGATGGACGTCAAGAAGACCTTCAAGGATATGGACCAGACCCTGAAAACGCCCATCGACACGACCTCCCCGGCGCCCAAGCCCGACACGGCACCGCCTGCGGCAGAACCCCTCCCGGCGGCGGAGGCCGCCACCGAGGAGATCGTGCAGAAGAAGCCTGTGGAGGAAGCGGTGGCCGCTCCGCCGGAAACTGGCGCGGCCGAGGGCGATGCGGCCGAGGCCCCGCCTTCCCGGGAAAAAGCTTCCAAGGAAGGGGCATCCAGACAGGAAGGGGCGTCCAGAGATGACGCATGATCCGGAACAGCCCATCCCGGAGGAGAACGGGCCGGAAACGAATGGGCCGGAAAAAAATGGTGAAGACGCCGAAGAAAGGATGCCCTTCACCTCCCACCTGGAGGAGCTGCGGGACCGCCTGATCAAGTCCTTCATCGCCGTGGGCGTCGGCTTCCTGGTGGCCTACGGGTTCAAGGACCGGCTCTTCGAGATCCTCATGCGCCCCCTCATCCAGGTGATGGGGCAGGGGGACACCCTCATCTTCACCGGTCTTCCCGAGGCCTTCTTCACCTACCTCAAGGTGGCGTTCCTGGCCGGGATCATGGCGGCGTCTCCCGTGCTCATCTACCAGTTCTGGATGTTCGTAGCCCCGGGGCTCTACCGCAAGGAGCGGCGGATCCTGCTGCCCATCGTCTTCCTTTCGACCTTCTTTTTCGTGGGCGGCGCCCTGTTCGGCTATTTTTTCGTCTTTCCCATCGGATTTAAGTTCTTCCTCGGTTTTGCCAACGAAAATATCCAGGCCCTGCCTTCGATGAAGGAGTACCTTTCGTTTGCCTCCAAGCTCCTCATCGCCTTCGGTCTCGCCTTCGAGCTGCCGCTGGTGCTGACGGGCATGGCCCGGATGGGGATCGTCACCGTCGACTTCCTCAAGAAGAACCGGAAGTACGCGCTGCTGCTCTTCTTCGTCGGATCGGCCATCATCACACCGCCGGATGTCGTGAGCCAGGTCATGATGGCCCTGCCCTTGATGGTGCTTTACGAGATCAGCATCATCGGCGCCAAAATCTTCCAGCCCAAGCGTTCGGACGACGCTGATGAAGAAGACGCCGATGCGGCGGAGGAACGTGCGGAAGCGACGGCGGGGGACGCCGGCAGCCATGACGCCGCAGACGACGATGGGGATGCGCCGGATTCCAGGAGAGCCGCCACCGCAGGCTCCTCGAACCCCGGCAGGGGAGAGACCGATGGGTGAGGCCGGCGGCGGCACCGCCGGCACCATCGACTACGGGCTTGACCTTGTGGAAACCGAGGCGGGCACCGGCTATTTTTCCTGCCTGCCGCCGGAGGACATGGAGGACGACGCCTGCTTCGAGATGCTTCAGGCGTGCCCCAACGACGTGTTCATGCGCCGCCACCTGCTGAAGCGGATCAGCACGTGGCCGCCGGAGCAGGTCGCGGCCCGGCTCCGGGAGGCGTCTGCGGGGGACAAGTCCCTGGGGGCGCTTTTTTATGAAGCGGTGCTCCTCTATGAACGCTTCGCACCGCTCCGGAAGACGCTGCGGCCCGGGAAGGTCCGGCGGGCTGCCGGCGAAACGCCGTTGCCATATCTTAAATCCTACCTGACCCGGGACCAGGCCCGCCACACCCGGTGGATCGAGCGCTTCCGGGAGAATCTCTCCCACCACCGCATGCTACCGCCCCCGGAAAAGAGCGGGCTTCCGGCGCCGCTGCCGGCGGAGGTGACCGCCCGGGCGGATCGGGAGCGCCCGGGCATGGCGGCCGTCCGGGATTCGCTCCTGGCCGCGGGGCTGCCCGAGGCCCCGCCCCGGCCCCCGTTCGAAGAGACCACCCGCATTGCCCTTTCAAAGCTTGAAACGCTGGGGATCATCGCCGGCGATGTTCAGCGCCATGTCGCCTCCCTCAGCCCCATCGCCCTGATCCGGCAGTGGCGGGTCGACGCCGCGGTGCGGTGCGGGCGTCATGACCACCGGATCCGGGGCATCCAGAACGCCTATGGGCGCGGACTTTCGCTTCCGGCGGCCGAGGCGTCGCTGGCCATGGAGATGATCGAGCGGTGCGCCTCCTTTGCCGCGGTCGACGGCGACAGCGTGCCCGGGTATACGCGGGAGTACCCCCTGAGACGGGCCCGCTACTCCGAGCTGGTCCGCTCGGGCATCCCGGCCCTGGACCCCAACGGGATGGCCCTGGAGGCCGCCTACGAAGACGAGCCCCTCTACTGGATCGAGGGCGAAGGGCGGGATCCATCGGCGGCCGGACCGGTCTGGGTGCCGGCCCAGTGCGTCTTTCTCTTCTGCAACCTGGACGAGGTCCAGCTCTTTTCCGCTTTGGGATCGACGGGGCTGGCTTCGGGCAACACCATGACCGAGGCCCGGCTGAGCGCCCTGCTCGAGATCATCGAGCGGGACCACGAGGGGACGACGCCGTTCCACCCGTCCCAGTGCTTCACCGTGGAAACGGCCGACCCGGACATCGGGCCGCTGCTCGAGGGCTACCGGGAGCGGGGCATCCATGTTCAGTTCCAGGATCTCACCTCCGGGATGGGGGTGCCCTGCTGCAAATGCTTTGTCCGGGAGATGGGGGGCGGAATCGTCAAAGGAGCGGGCTGCCATCTCAACGCCCGGCAGGCCCTGGTGTCGGCCATGACCGAGACGCCCTATGCCTTTCCGTACGGCCCGCCGTCCGGTCCCGGGATGCACGGGCTGGTCCGGGTCCCCCTGGAGAACCTGCCCGACTACAGCCTGGGCAACAGCGCGGCGGACCTCCTGCTGGTGGAGCAGCTCCTGTCGGCATGGGGATACCACCCCGTCTATGTCGACCTCACCCGGGCCGATGTCGGCCTGCCCGTAGTCCGGGCCATCGTGCCGGGCATGGAGATCACCGCCGACTTCGACCGCTTCTCCCGGGTCCACCCCCGGCTCTTCGCCAATTACCGGCGCCTTTTCGGCGGCGCATGAAAGGGGCCGGCCGCTTTCCGGCTCCCGGGGATGTCCGGACCGCCGTCCTGGAACTCCTGGCGGAGCGGCATGACGGGGTGACGCCCCAGGAGATGGCCGGACTCCTGGCAGCGGCGTTCGGGCGGCCCCGGCGCTGGGCGCGCTCGGCGGTCAACGCCCTGGTGGCCGAGGGCGAGCTCGCCTACCAGGAGCAGCACGGCCACACCATCCTGACGCCCTCCTTCGACCGGCCCGTCCGCCTCTCCCCGCGGGTGATCGTCGCGCCGCCGGAAATCCCCTGCACCCCCGGCCCGGGCACTGTCGTCTTGCGGCTGGCCCACGGGGCCTCCTTCGGCACCGGGCAGCACCCCACCACCCGGCTGTCGGTCCGGGGCATCGACGCGGCCCTGGGGGAGATGGCCCTGGTGGACCTCGGGCCCGAATCCACCGTGCTGGATATCGGGACGGGATCGGGCATCCTCGCCGCCGCGGCGCTGCTCCTGGGCGTCGGGCGAGGGATCGGTACGGACATCGACCCCTGCGCCCTGGACGAGGCCCGGCGCAACGCGGCGTTGAACCGGCTTGCGGCGTGCCTCTCCATCCGGGCGGCACCCATTGAGGAGATCCAGGGGCGCTTTGCCCTGATCACCGCCAACCTGAGATATCCGACCCTGCGGCGGATCCTCCCTGCAATGCGCCGCTTGAGCGCATCCCGTGGGGCGTGGGTCGTCTCGGGCATCCGGTCGGAGGAAATGGGGCCGCTTCGGGCGGAATATGCCGCCTGCGGCCTGGAATGCCGCTGGCAGGCCGAGGAAAAGGACTGGGCGGCCCTGGTCGTTGCGCAGCCGCCCGCGGCATAATCCTGCAGACACTGCCGCAGGCGGCGCGGCCCGTTAGGACGGCTTTCGCACGCTGAGCAGGGGGACCGGGCATTTCCGGAACATCTTCTCCGCCGTGGTCCCGAAAATGGCACCGGCCAGGTTGCTCCGCCCCCGGGTGCCCATGACCATGAGATCGGCGCCCTCATCCAGAATCGCCTGCACCAGGGCCATGAACGGCACCCCGACGCGGAAGATCCGCCGGATGCGGACCTTGCCGGGTTCGGCCGCCTCGATGATCCGGTCCATGGCCTCGGAGCGGATCTTCTCCTGCTTGTCGATCCATTCCGGCACCGAGACGCTGCCGGCCTCCATGGCAACGAGCTGGACCGCATCGACGTCCCGCTGGTTGATGACGTTGACGACCACCAGCTCCGCTCCGGTGTTTTCCGCCAGGCGGACGGCATACTTGAGGGCCTCCCCGGCATATTCGGACATGTCGTAGCCCACCATGATGGTTCGGATCTTCTCCATACACACCTCCTCTCGCCGATCGGTTGCAGTGGAAGCAAGGTTGTTTACATAAAGATAGCAATCCGCGTGCCGGAATGTCAAAGTTCCGGGGCCGGCCGAATCCGCCGAGGCTGCGGGGGGTCCGGCGATGCCTGTCGCCGCCGGGTGTCGTAACATTTGACAGGGTGTCGGGATGTCTAGGGCTCCTTGACCGTCGTTTCGATCTGGATCTTGTACTTGTCGATCTTGGCGTGCAGGGTCGGGCGGGAGAGGCCGAGCAGCTTTGCCGCCCGGGAGCGGTTGCCGTCGGTCATGGCGAGGGCCTCGCTGATGAGGATGGCGGAAAACCGGTCGATGCACGCATCGAAGAGGTGCTTGCCGGAGGGCTGGGCCAGCGCCTGGCGGATCCGCCTGCGGAGCACGCCGTCCAGGTCCTGTTCCGCGCTTTCCGAAAGGGGCGGCCGCTCGCTGAGGGAGAGGGTGACGTCTTCGGGGGAGAGGGGGATGCCCCGATTGAAGATCAAGGCCTTCTGGATGACGTTGGAGAGTTCGCGGACATTGCCCGGCCAGTGGTATGTTTTGAGCAGGGCAAGGGCCTCCCGGGTGATGCCGGGGTTGTCGGTGCCGTTTTCGGCGGCATGGCGGGCCAGGAAATACTCGGCGAGCAGCGGGATGTCCTCGGCCCGCTGGGACAGGGGCGGCAGCCAGATGGTGACCACCTTGAGACGGTAGTAGAGGTCCTCGCGGAAGCGGCCGTCGGCAATGGCTTGCTCCAGGTCCCGGTTGGTGGCCGCGATGATGCGGACATCGGTGGGGACCGTCTCGCGGCCGCCCAGGCGCTCGATGCTTTTTTCCTGGAGAAGCCGCAGCATCTTGGACTGGAGGTCCACGGGCATGTCCCCGATCTCATCCAGGAATATGGTGCCGCCGTGGGCCTGCTCGATCTTGCCGATTCGGCGGTGTGCGGCGCCGGTGAAGGCCCCTTTCTCATACCCGAAGAGCTCGCTTTCGAGCAGTGTTTCCGGGATGGCCACGCAGTTGATGACCAGAAACGGCCTGTCCTGGCGCTGGCTGTACTGGTAGATGGCCCGGGCGACCAGCTCCTTCCCGGTGCCCGATTCCCCCCGGATCAGCACCGTGGCGTCGGTGGAGGCGACGCGGCCGATGGCCTTGTAGACCTCCTGCATGGCCGAACAGCGCCCGATCAGGGCCTCGTGGGCGATCTGGTCGGGGGCGACGTCCATCTCCACCGGCGATCGCATGAAGCGGCCCGCCTCGAGGGCCTTTTCGATGACCGAGAGCATGTAGGGGATCTCGAACGGCTTGAGGATGTAGTCGAAGGCCCCCATCTGGGTGGCCTCGATGGCGGTCTCTGTCGTGCCGAAGGCGGTCATGATGATGGTGGGGAGCTTGGGCTCGATCCGGTGGATGCTCCGGAAGGTATCGAGGCCGTTGATCCCGGGGAGCTGGACGTCCAGGATCACCAGGTCCGGGGCCTTTTCCCGGACCATGGCGAGGCAGGCTTCGCCCGAGGCCGCCGTCCGGACCGTGTACCCCTCTTCGGTCAGCAGTTTGTGAAAGCTCTTTCGCAGCTGGTCGTCATCGTCTACTACGAGGATGGTGTTCAAGATTCCCCTCCTGTCTGCTCGATGCTGAAGGCGCTGTCATTGGCTCGGGCGGTGGTGATCTTCCTGTTCGCACACCGGCAGGGTGACGGTGAAGGTGGCGCCTTCGCCTTTGATCGACCGCACCTCCAGCCGCCCGCGGTGCTCCCCGATGATGCGGGAAGCGATGCTCAGGCCCAGGCCGGTGCCCTCCTCCTTGGTGGTGAAAAACGGCTGGAAGACCTTCGGTACAACGCTCTCGGGGATCCCCGGCCCGTTGTCGCTTATGCGGATCACCGCCATCCGGCCCCCGCCGTCGGAGGCAACCCCCTCGTGAATGGTGATCCGGCCGTTCCGGCCGGTGCCGATGGCCTCGCATGCGTTGATCATGAGATTGACCAGGATCTCCTTGAGCTGTTCCGGATCGGCCTCGACCGGCGGAAGGGGGCCCTCCCGGACGACCGTCGCCGTGACGTCGTAGGATCGGAGGCGATGCTCGAGGAGCTGCAGGGTCATGTCGACCACGGCGGAGGGGCTGATGTGCTGCATCTTCAATTTGGGCGGACGGGAGAATTCGAGAAAATTCTGGACGACGGTGTCGACGTGGCGGATCTCTTCTGCGATGACGTCGAAGTCCTCCTTTTCCGCTTCGCTGAGCTCGAGGGTGCGGCTCAGGGAGAAAAGGCGCATCTTGATCGAGGTGAACGGGTTGCGGATGGTGTGGGCCATGCTGGCCGCCAGTTTGCCCACCATCGCCATCTTCTCCGACTGGAGGAGGTGCTCCCGGCTTTTTTCGAGCTCGGAATGGGTAAAATCGACATCCGCCATCAGGCCGTGGACGGTGCGGCTCAAGGCCTTGATTTCATTCTCCTTCGGAAAATCATTGTCCTGGCGGTCGGCCATTCGGGTCAGCTCGCGCACCGGCTCCAGGACATGCTTCATCAGAATGAGCGCCAGAAGGACGCCGAAGAAGAGGACCAGGACCATGCCGAGGACGGCGATGAACCGCAGCTGACCCGCCTGCTGCTGGCTCTCTATCTTGGCGCGGTCGATGTCCTTCCGGAAGATGCCCTTGAATGCTTCACAAAGGGCGAGCACCTCGAAAAAGTCCTTTCGTGCTTCGGCGTGGAGCCGGCCGCCGGTCACGCGGTCGCCGGCCATGTAATAGTCGATGACCTGGTCCTTGGTGAGGATGTAGCGCTGGTAGGTGGCGGAAATCCGCTCGATGGCCCGGCGCTGCTCCGCGTTGGTGGCCAGCAGAACCGCCCTGCCGAGGTGCGTCTTGAAGATCTGGCGGTATTCCCCCAGCTGCTTGAGCCAGCCGGGGTCGCCGTCGAGGAAATAGTAGCTGACTAAGCCC